>CAYZJP010000060.1:0-29892 GCA_964478755.1 uncultured Klebsiella sp. | reverse complement strand
ACGCCCGGCAGCATCAAGCCCATCACCGGCGCGCGGGCGCTCGGCATCTTCGGCGACAGCGTGACGACCGACCACATCTCGCCCGCCGGTGCGATCAAGAAGAGTTCGCCCGCCGGAAAATTCCTGTTGGACAATGCCGTCACGTTCGAGGATTTCAACAGCTACGGTTCGCGCCGCGGCAACGACCGCATCATGACGCGCGGCACGTTCGCGAACGTCCGCATCAAGAACCTCATGCTCGGCGGCGAAGAAGGCGGCAATACGATTTTCTGGGGGAGCGCGCCCGTCTCGGTCGCAGTCGACGGCGTCTCGCCTTCGACACGTTCGGTTGGCGGGACGCCAACCGGTGCGGGCGGGACGCCCGCGCTCCCCGGAACGAAAATGTCCATCTACGACGCGTCCGTCGCGTATCAAGCCAAGGGCACGCCGCTCATCGTCATCGCCGGACAGGAATACGGCACGGGTTCATCGCGCGATTGGGCGGCGAAGGGCACAAATCTTCTCGGCGTGAAAGCCGTCGTCGCGCAAAGTTTCGAGCGCATCCACCGCAGCAACCTCGTCGGCATGGGCGTGCTGCCGCTGCAATTCAAGGACGGCACGACCGCGCAGACCTTGAAACTCGACGGCACGGAGACCTACGACATCGTCGGTCTCGACGCGAACATCAAGCCGCAGCAAGACCTCACGCTGAAGATCACGCGCAAGAACGGCGGCGTGGAAAACGTGAGCGTCCGCTGCCGCATTGATACGCCCATCGAGATTGACTACTACCAGCACGGCGGGATTCTGCCGTATGTGCTGCGGCAGTTGATTGCGAAGGCGTAATCCGTGGAGCGCCGAACTCCGATTCGGCACGGAAGGTTGACCGCACGACGCAGGCCGGTTCGGAGACCGGCGCTCCAGGGCGTTCGGCGCGCTTCGCCGGAGCGCCGATTTCCAAATCGGCGTTGGCGGCGTGCAGCCCGACGTGCCGAATCGGAGTTCGGCGCTCCGCATGACACCCAGCCTGGCATTGCTTGTCGGAAACTTTTCCGGTTCACTTCCAAGCAGGCCGATTTGGAAATTGGCGCTCCGATGAATGCGAACCGGCCACCGCTGACCAAGCGCCAATACCTGCGCGACCTGGTTTATCAGAAGAACAAGTGGGACGAGCCGCTCTCCGACGAGGACAAGGCCCGCAGCTTTCTCGGCTGGCATGAGCGCGGTTATCTCCCGCATTGCGACAAGCCCGGCCTGGTCCAACTCGTCACGCTCCGGCTCGTGGATTCGCTGCCCGCTTCCCGTCGCGGTGAGTGGGAGCACTTGCTGAAGATTGAGGACATGCGCGAGTGGCGGAAGGAACTGGAGTCCTACCTCGACCGCGGCATCGGCGAATGCTGGTTGCGCGACCCGCGCGTGGCCGGAGTCGTCGAGGCGGCGATGCGGTTTCATCACGGCGAGCGTTACGAACTGCTCGCGTGGTGTGTGATGCCGAATCACGCGCATGTGCTCGTGCAGGTCTGGGACTGGCCGCTGTGGAAACTCATCGCGAGCTGGAAGCGGTTTTCGGCGACACGGGCGTTGCGGTTGCTCGAAGCGGAAGGCCGGTTCGGAGACCGGCGCTCCGAGGCGGAGCGCCGATTTCCAAATCGGCACGGGGAGGATGATCCGAGCGACGAGGATGCGGGGCCGAATCGGAGTTCGGCGCTCCGGGCGTTTTGGCAGCGCGAGTATTGGGAGACGTTCATGCGGAGTGAGGAGCAGGAGAGAGCGGCTATCCGTTACGTCGAGAACAATCCGGTGAACGCAAAGCTGTGCCGGACGGCAGAGGATTGGCCGTTCAGCAGCGCGAGATTTTGTGACGAGTATCGGCGGCTGGTTTTGCCGGGGAAACCGTAGCGCTTCGGAGCGCGCCCTCGGTTTCCCCGGCCTCGTCCGTTCGTGATCTTGCCTTCAGCTTTATCATCTTGCTTTCTGGCTGGTCTTTAAGAGTGAGGATCAAAGTTTTGGCCTCCGGAAAGGCGAGGCCGGATCACGGCTTTCGCTCGGTCACGTCCAGAATTTTCCCCAGAATGTTCCCCATGTCCTCGTTGTGTTGTTTTGAAGCGATGGCGAAGGCACGGACGATGTCGAGGAGGAAGCCGCTGTTCGTCTTGTCGAAGTGGTAGAAGACCGTCTCCTTCGTGTGCGCGGGGCCGGCGGGACGCGGCTTTCCGTCCGGCGTGCGCACGGCGGTCATGGGCAGGCAGACATAGACCATCGCCTGGTTGCCGACGCCGCGCTGGCGGGGCTTGAGCTGGATTTGAATCCAGCCGTGTTCGGTCTCGCGCATGAACTGCGGCACCTTCTGCGTCCAGCGCGTGAAGCCGTCCGGCAATGTGCCGCCCTTCGCTTCGAGCGGAGTCTTCTCGGTGGTGATGCCCTCGCGCTCTTCGAGCGTGGCCTCGGCGAGCTTCGCGAGGCGGTCGCGCTCGCGGAGCAAGTCGTCCTTCGAGATGACGCCGAGGCGCAGCGCGTCCACGAGGATCTTGCTCAGCTCCGCGCCGAACTTCGCCTCGCCCTTGCGGGTGAACTGAATTTCCTTCACGACGTTTGGCGCGGAAGCGTCACGCGAATCGTAACCGATCTGCCATTCGAGATAATGCTTCTGGCCGAGCGCGGTCTTGGTCGGTGCGAGCGCCTCGCCGTAGCCGTCGGGCGTGCGCTCCTTGGGCCGGACCTTGCCGGTCACGTCGGTGAGCGGGAGGCGGACGCGCACGGCCTGCGCGGCGGGTTCTATGCGGACAATCCGGTATTCAGTGTCGGCGGCGAAGGCGCGGGCGGCGAACGCCCAGACCAAGACGACGAACGCGCAGGCACGCCAGACGGCGCGCGTGATTGTGTTGCGCACACCTGCGCTCACTCTTTCTCCCCTTCCAGTTTCGCGAGCTTCGCGCCGACGACGGGCGCGGTGCCGATGATGCTGGTCTTGAACGGCATGCCCGCGTTCGCCGGAAGGTTGCGGATGGAATCGGTGGCGAGGTCGCCGGCCTTGCCGTCCTTGCGTGTAAGCTCGAACTCGAGCTTCACGTTGAAGAACTGCTTCGCCGAGTGGTTGGTCACGACGCCGATGACGTATTGCAAGTTGCCGTCCTTGGCCTTCTGCACCTCGAAGCTCAAGACCTGCAAATCCTCGCCCGGCTTGCGTTCCGGCGGCGTGCCTTTCGCGATGACCACCGAGGTGGCCGGCGCGACCGGCGCAGGCATCGGCATGGATTTCGCAGCCGGCCTGGGTGTCGCCGTGGTTGTCGCGGGCTTGTCGGCTTTGGAGTCGCCGTTCGCGATTTCGACGACGCGCTCGACGCGGCGGAACTTGACCCAGAGTTTGAAACCGACGAACGCAACGACCGCCACACCGGCCATCACGCTCCAAACCACGCTGAGAACCTTCTTCAGCTTCGAGCCTGACGGCGTGGCTTCGACGGGCTTGATCCCGGTCGCAGGCGGAACGGGTGCCTGCCTGGCTGCGGTAGGCGGAGGTGGTGGTGTCGGCGTGCCCGCAGGAGCGACGAGCGTGGTTTCCACGCCGCAGTGCGGGCAGGTGGTGGTGATGCCGACGGCGTGCGCGGGAAACTCGAGGTGGCCCTGGCAGTAGGAGCACGCGCATTTGAGATAGCCGCTGTCACTCATGGCATTCGGGTCGGGCGGATGATTTGCCCAAGCGAAGCTGTCAGGCGAGCGAAATGTAAACGCGGCTCCTCGCGCTCCGAAATCTCAGTTCACGAACGTGAACTCGTTCGCGAGGATCAGCGCGTGGGCGTATTCGGCCCACGCGGTCAGCGGGCGCGGCGTGAAGCGTGGCGCGGCCTGCGGCAGCGCGAGCTTGCCCTTTGCCGCCGCAACTCTCACCGGCGCGGCCGCCACCGCCGGCGCGGGCGCGGGCAGGGCCGTGGTCTTCGCGGGCGCGTCCTCGAAAAACGCGAGACCAAGCTGGATTTCCTGCTGCGAGGGCGGGCGCTGGTAGAGCAGGTTGTAGAGGTATTCCACGCGCCGCTCGTCGTCCTCCATTTTCTTGAAGTCGGTTCGCTCGACGATCTTCCGAGCCTGCTCGATGACCAGCGGGTTGTTCATGAGGAAAAGCGCCTGCTGCGGGACGGTCGTGGTGTAACGGTGGCCGTTCGGTGCCTCGGGGCCGGCGAAGTCAAAATGGTTCATCACCTCGGCGACGTGCGCGCGGTCCACGTAGCCATAGACCGTGCGGCGGTTGCTGTAGGTGCCCGTCGGCTTCAGCGCCGCGCCCATTTTGCCGGTCTTTTCCTTGCCGGCGGCGGTGGGCGTTTCACCAAGATTCACGGGTCGTCCGCCGACCGTGCGATCCAGCGCGCCGGCCACGGCGAGGATGGAATCGCGCAACGGCTCGAACTCCAGACGGCGCACATTCTGCCGCCAGAGCAGGCGGTTGAACGGGTCTATCTGCGCGAAGCGCGGGTTGTCCGTGCTGGCCTGTTGATAAGTGTTCGAGAGGAGGATGTGCTTGTGCAGTTTCTTCACCGACCAGCCGTGGTCCATGAAGTAGGTGCTCAGATAATCAAGCAGCTCCGGGTGGCTCGGCGGCGTGCTCATCGTGCCGTAGTCGTCCGGTGTCAGCACGAAGCCCTCGCCGAAATGGTGCTGCCACACGCGGTTCACCATCACGCGCGGCGTGAGCGGGTTGCCCTTGTTCGCGATGGCGTAAGACAACTCGAGCCGTCCGCTGCCGTAGTTGAAGGGCTTCGCGTTGGGCGAACGGAAAATCTCGAGGTAACGGCGCGGCACCAGATCGCCCTTGTTGTCCGCCTCGCCGCGGATGAACACCGGCGAATCATGCGGCTTCTCCACGTCCTCCAACACCATTGCGCGGATCGGCGCGCCGGGATGCATGAGATCGAGCCGGTCGAGCTTGGCCTTGAGCTGGAGGTTTTCCTTTTGCAGCTCCTTCTTGTTGTTCTTGGCGCCCCCCTTCACCTTGAGCTGCGCCGCGACGTCCGCCTGCTCCTTCTCGATCGCGACTCGTTCGCGCACGTAGTCCTGATACTTCGTCTTGTCCTGAGAGCCGGTGATGACCGGCAGCTCGCGCGGCACGTCGGTGCTCGCGAAGATGCCGTGCAACGCATAGTAATCCTTCGTCGGAATCGGGTCGAACATATGGTCGTGGCAGCGCGCACACGCGACCGTCAGGCCGTTGAACGCCTTGGTCGTCACATCAATCTTGTCGTTGATGATGTCGTTCTTGTTCCCCGTGAAGTGGTCGCCCACCGTGAGGAAACCCAGCGCCGCAAGCGACCCGCGATCCTTGTTGCCGGGAATTTTGTCGGCGGCGAGCTGCTCGCGGATGAACTGGTCGTAAGGCTTGTCGTCGTTGAACGCCTTGATGACGTAGTCACGATACGTCCACGCGAACGGATACGTCGGCGTCTCCGCGCGCTTCGCCGGGTCGCCGATGGTGTCGGAGTAACGCGCGACATCGAGCCAGTGCCGGCCCCAGCGCTCGCCGTAGTGCGGCGACGCAAGCAGCTTGTCCACGAGCTTTTCATAGGCGTCGGCGGATTTGTCCTCGACGAACGCCTCGACTTCCTGCGGTGACGGCGGGAGGCCGATGAGATCGAAATAAACTCGACGGATCAGCACGCGGCGGTCAGCGGGCGCGCTGGGCTTGAGGTTTTTCTCCTCCAACTTCGCGAGCACGAACGCGTCCACTGGATTCGCGACCCACTCCGCGTTCGCGACCTTCGGCGGCTCCTGCTTCTTCACGGACTGGAAAGCCCACCAGACCTTGCGCTCGGCGGCGCTGGCGTATTTGCCCTTCGCGCCGGCGGAACGCGGATCGGGCGCGCCCATCTTGACCCAGTTGACGAGGTCGGCGATCTGCTGGTCCGACAACTTCTCGCCCTTCGGAGGCATCTGGAGGTTCGCGTCCGTGTAGCGAATCGCTTTGATGAGGACGGACTTCTCCGGATTGCCAGGCACGACGCCAGGGCCGGAATCACCGCCTTTGAGCATCCCTTCTCGCGTGTCGAGCGCGAAGCCGCCCTTGGTTTTGCCCTCGGCGGCGTTGTGACACTTGAGGCACTGCGCGTTGAGAATGGGGCGGATTTTATTCTCGAAGAACGCGCTCTGCTCCGCTGTGAGGGTCGCGGCGGGCGCGGCTGTAGCGGGCGTAGCCGGAGCCTTCGCGGTCGAAGGAGCGGGCGTGGCTGGCTTTGCGGTGGGAACCGGCGCAGGCGCGGGTTTTTTCTTTTTTGCGTCAGCAGCGGCAGCGACCCCGACCACAACACAGATGGAAGCGAGGAGAAGCATTAAGCGTTTCATAGGCTCACTCGATAGGCGACGGCTTGGCAAAAGTCATGAACATGATGAAAGCGATGCACGCCACGAGAAAGAGACCGATGCCCACCATCACCCAAATGATTCGTGCCTGCTGTTGCGGCGGCTGTCGCGGCATGATGCTCATACCCGATTCATGGCTATTCGTGTCCATTCGTGGTTAAGCAATGATGTCCTTTACGACTTTCCCAAAATTGTCAGTGAGCCGGAAGTCCCGGCCGTTGTGACGATAGGTGAGCTTCTCGTGATCGAAGCCCAGCAGCGCGAGCAGGGTCGCGTGATAGTCGTGGATGTGGACCTTGTTCGTCTCGGCGCGCGCGCCAAACTCATCCGTCGCGCCATAGACCGTGCCCCCCTTCACGCCGCCGCCGGCAAGCCAGTGTGAGAAGGCGCGGTTGTTGTGGTCGCGGCCGGGATCGCCGTTGCCGCCCTTGTCGTGCGTGGGCTTGCGACCGAACTCACCGCCCCAGATGACCAGCGTGCTGTCGAGCAGGCCGCGCTGCGCCAAGTCCGTGAGCAACGCCGCCGCCGGGCCGTCTATCTCCGTCGCCTTCGCGCGCAGGCGATCATCGAGATCGTTGTGATGATCCCACCCACTCGCCCACACCTGCACGAAGCGCACGCCGCGTTCGACTAGCCGCCGCGCGATGAGGAGCTGCTTGCCCTGCGCGCCCGTGCCATACATCGCGCGGATGTTCTCCGGCTCCTTGCCAAGGTCGAACGCATCTGTCGCCGCCATCTGCATCTTGTAAGCCATCTCGAACGCCTCGATGCGCGCCTCCAGCGCCGCGTCCTTCTGCAAGTTTTGGCTGTGAATCGCGTTGAGCTGGTGCACGAGGTCGAGCTGCCGCCGCTGCTCCTTCTGGGTGAAGTAATTGTTGCGGATGTTCTCGATCATCTGCTCCACCGAGTTCGCCGTCGTGTTGATGCTCGAACCTTGGAACACGCCGGGGAGAAACGCCGACTGGTAATTGTTCGCGCCGCCGGGCGGGCCGCCGCCGGGCCGCAACGCGATGAAGCCCGGCATGTTCTGATTCTCGCTGCCGAGGCCGTAAAGCGTCCACGCGCCGAGCGACGGCTTCTGGATGCGCAGCGAGCCGGTGTTCATGAAGACCGTCGCCACCTCGTGCGACGGAATGTCCGTCCACAGCGAGCGCACGACCGCCATCTTGTCAATCTGCTGGCCCAGCTTGGGGAAAACCTCGCTGACCTCGATGCCCGCCTTGCCCTGCTTGATGAACTTGAACGGCGAGCCGAACGCCACGCCGTTGCCGCCGGGGATGCTCTTGCCGTCGTATTTCGTCAGGGCGGGCTTCGGATCCCACGTGTCCACGTGCGACGGCGCACCCTGCGCGAAGATGTGGATCACGTGCTTGGCCTTGGCGGGAAAGTGCGGGTTCTTCGGCGCGAGCGGGTTCAAGTCATTCGCCCCGGCGGCGAGCGCGCGGCCCGCGAGCAGGTCATCCGCCATCATCGCTCCCATGCCCACCGCGCCCATGCCCATGCCGAAGCGGCCGAGCCACTGGCGGCGCGTGAGGAAGAAGTCGGCGGGCTGGGCCTGGTGTTCGAGCGGGTTCATAAGCGTGCGCGTTTCTTGGCTGATAGGACGGCAACCGATGGCCGCAGGTTTCGCGGAGTTCGACCGCAACACAGGCTTTGGCGTTCGAGGGTAACGGACTATGCAGCCCGGCGCTTGTAGAGCCAGTCGAGCAACTGGCCGGCGCGGTAGGCGGGCGCGCCCCACTCTTTCAGGCGGGCTTCCAGCTCCGGGCGGGCGATGGCTTTGATGTCGGGAGCCATTCGACAGGCCGAAGAAGCTTAGACTAAAACAAATTGAAAGAAGACGTAGAAGAATAGCACCACGAACACAATCGAGAGCTTGACTGGTTCGCGCCGTCGATAGGAAAGGACGAAGCAAGTTATGCCCAACACCACCATTGGATAGCCGGCAAGCATGAGCAGATCACCTTGACGCCGAATGACGGTAGCATGACCCCGAGCTAAACTTCGCTCCTGATCGCTCGCAGTTACGGCTCGCGCCCTGATTCCCATAGCTTTCCCGTGATGCTGCAATCCACTCACATGAAGCCCGAGAGCTGCAAACGCTGCGAACAGTGATATGTAAAAATACCTTCGCATTACACCAGTGTAGCCACTTCAGCATCACGGTCCCCTGGTCGGTTATGAGCTGCGGCCAGAGCGGACGGTTACTTCGGCAAATAATACTTCCGCGTGTATTCCTGCACCATGCGCCAGGTGCTGAACTGCGGCACGAGAGTGGTCATGGCGCGGCGGACTTTCTGCAACCATTGACGCGGGATGCCGGTGGCGTCGCGGTTGTAGAAGGTCGGGATGACTTGCTCGGTGAGCACCTTGTAAGTGTTCTCGCTGTCGAGGCGGTCCTGCGCCTCGATGCTCTCGGGGTGCGAGTCGTCACCGATGGCGAAGCCGTTGGTGCCATCGTAGCCCTCGCGCCACCAGCCGTCCATGATGCTCATGTTGAGGCAGCCGTGGCAGCCGCACTTCATGCCGCTGGTGCCGGAGGCCTCGAGCGGACGGCGGGGGTTGTTCAGCCACACGTCGCAGCCGGAGACCATCTGGCGCGCGACGTGGACATCGTAGTTCTCGATGAAGAAGAGGTGGCCCTTGAGGTCGCTGAACTTGCTCAGGTGGATGATGTGCTGGATGAACTTCTTGCCCTCGTCGTCGCGCGGGTGGGCCTTGCCGGCGAAGATAAACTGCACGGGGCGCTGCTTGTCGTGCGCGAGCTTCACGATGTTCTCAAACTGCTGGAAGATCAGCGGGGCGCGCTTGTAGGTGGCGAAACGGCGCGCGAAGCCGATGGTCAGCGCGTCGGGGTTGAGCATCTGGTCGAAGGTGATGAAGTCGCCCTGGGTGAGGCGCAGGCCCTGGAGCAGGAGGCGGCGGCGGCAGAACTCGATCGTCTCGCGGCGCAGGCGGTAGCGCAGCGACCACAATTCCTCGTCGGTGACGAACGCGGGATCGGCCATGCGCGCCCAGAACTCGGGGGAGTTGATCTCGCGCTCCCAGTCAATCGAGGGCTTGCTCTTCCAGAAGCGCGTCGTCTCGGAGGTGGAATTGTCGGGGAACTCGTGCGCGGTGTCGAGTTTCTTGCGCCAGAAGCGGCGCACGGTGCCCTTCATCCAGCCGGCGACGTGAATGCCGTTGGTGACGTGGCCGATGGGAACCTGCTCGATGGTCTTGCCGGGGTAGAGGCATTGCCACATCTCCCGGCTCACCGCGCCGTGGAGTTCGCTCACGCCGTTGGCGGCGCGGGAACCCTTGAGCGCAAGCACGGTCATGCAGAACGGCTCGCGCTCGTCCTTCGGATTCACGCGGCCCAGGGCCATCAGCTCCTGATGGGAAAGCTTGAGGTTCGTGCAGAATTTGTTGCCGGCAAAGCTCAGGAGATCGCTGCTGAAGCGGTCATGGCCGGCTTCGACGGGCGTGTGCGTGGTGAAGATGCATTGCTGAGCTGTCTCGGCCCACGCCTGCGCGAAAAACTTGCCCTCGGCCATCTTCTCGCGCGCGAGTTCGAGCGTGAGGAAGGCGGCGTGACCCTCGTTCATGTGGAAGGTCGAGGGTTGCAGACCCAGCTCGCGGAGCAAACGCACGCCGCCCACACCGAGGAGAATCTCCTGCATCACGCGCGTGGTGCTGTCGCCGCCATAGACGCGCAGCGTGAGATCGCGCTGGTGCGGCTCGTTCTCGGGAAGATTCGCGTCGAGCAGATAGACGGGGCAGCGGCCGACGTTCGCGCGCCAGGCGCGGAAACTGATGACGCTCGTGGCGACCTTCACGGAGCAGACCAGCGGATCGCCGTTCGCGTTGAGGACGGGTTCGATCGGGAGGTTCTGCGGCTTGAGGTGCGCGTAAAACTCCGTCTGCCAGTTGTCCGCGTTGATGGTCTGCTGGAAGTAGCCCTCGCGGTAGAAGAGCGTGATGCCGACGAAGCCGAGGCCGAGGTCGCTCGCGGCCTTCGCGTGGTCGCCCGCGAGCATCCCGAGGCCGCCCGCCGCGATGGGCAGCGTCTCGTGGAAGCCGAACTCCGCGCTGAAATAGGCGACGGGATTCTTGAGCAGCTCCGGCGCGTTCTGCGCGCCCCAGGTGTCCTTGCTGGCGAGATAGGCATCGAACGCCTTGAGCACGCGTCGCACGCGGTCGGCGAACTCCGGCTCTTGCAAACGCATCCGCAGCTCGTAGTCGGAGACCTCGTGGAGAATGGCGACCGCGTTGTGATAAAGATTCGTCCAGCCGCGCGGCGAGAGATCGTGGAAGATTTCCTGCGGCTCCTGGTTCCAAGTCCACCAGAGGTTGCGCGAAAGGCGGTGGAGTCCGGCGGTCAATTCGGCGAGTTCAGCAGTCGTCAACGGTTTGTGGTTCATACTAGCGATTGCCACCGCAAGGCGGAGTCGGGATTGCCCGCCAGCAGCGACGGCGACGCTAGGGAGACGCGGGATTTACGGCAAACAAAAAGCCTTCATCGGGAAGATGAAGCACGAGACGGCTCAGATGATTTCGCGGATCGGCTGGCCACCATCAATGATCGGCACCGGCCGCCCGGCAAAATCATTGAACGTCTGCTCGGGATCAATCCCCAGCACGTGATACACCGTCGCCAGCACGTCTGCCGGCGTGAGCGGCCGCTCGACGGGAAACTCGCCATTCACGCTCGATGCGCCGATGGCCTGTCCCGTCTTCAATCCACCGCCTGCCAGCATCACCGAAAAAACATCGCCCCAATGATCGCGGCCCGGCACCGGGATGCCCGGTTGCCCCTCGTTGATCTTCGGCGTGCGACCGAACTCGCCCATCACCATCACGAGCACGTCGTTGAGCATCCCGCGATCACCCAAGTCCTCCATCAACGCCCCCACCGCACGATCCAGCACCGGCAATTTGTAGCCGTGCCCCTTCGCGATGCTCGAATGATCATCCCAGTGCGGCATGTCCACCGTCACGAAACTCACGCCCGACTCCACGAGCCGACGCGCCAGCAAGGTGTAATGCCCCCACGGCCCGCGCCCGTAGCGGTCCCGCGTCTTCGCATCCTCGCGCTCGATGTCGAACGCCGCGCGTGCGCGATTGCCCGTCACCATGTCCACGGCTTGCGCCTGATACGCGTCCATCGCATCCATGAGCCGCCCGCGGTCGAGGTCGCGACGGAAACCGTCGAGCTGCGTGAGCAAGTCCACACGCGACTGCGTGCGCGCGACATCCCCGGAGAAATTGTCGAGACACTGCGGCTTCTGCACGGGACCGGCGTGGTTCGCCGCGAGATACTTCTGCGCCGTGTTGACATCGAAGGGATTGAACGCCGGCCCCAGATACGCCGCGCCTTGGTAGCCGGGAAAGATGTAAATGCTCTGCGCCGCCGGCAATCCCACATAAGCCGGCACGCCCGGTGCCCTGGCCCCTTGCACGCGCGACACATACGCCCCGACCGACGGATACTTCTGGTCCTTGTCCGTCGAGTGCGACCCGTAACGTCCCGTGAGCATCCAGTGGCCCGCTGCGAAATGATCCCCGTTCTTGTGATGCACCGAGCGGAGGAACACCATCTTGTCCGCGTGCTTCGCGTGCTGCGGGAGCTGCTCCGAGACGCGGATGCCGGAGACGTTCGTCTCGATCGCGCCCCACGGCCCGCGATACGCGCTGCTCGCCTCCGGCTTGGGATCGTAAGTCTCCAGATGACTCGGCCCGCCATCGAGCCAGAGGAGAATGACCGACTTGCCCTTCCTCTGCGCCGCGCCCTGCGCCTGCAACCGCAACAAGTCCGCCGAACTCAACCCCAGCGCGCCCAGGAACCCCGCCTTCAACGCCGAGCGCCGCGAAACACCCTGACAGGTGAACGACGAGCGTCCGTTTTGCAGCAGCAGCATGAAAAATGGACGGCGCGGGGCAGTGAGGATTCAGGCCAGAATCGCCTTCACGACCTGCCCATGCACGTCGGTGAGGCGGAAGTTGCGGCCTTGGAACTTGAAGGTGAGGCGTTCGTGATCAATGCCAAGCAAATGCAACAGGGTGGCTTGCAGGTCATGCACGTGGACGGGGTCTTTCGCAACGTTCATGCCCAAGTCGTCGGATTCGCCGTAGCTGATGCCGGGTTTGATGCCGCCGCCCGCGAGCCAGAGGGTGAAGGCGTAGGGGTGGTGGTCGCGGCCCCAGCGTTTGCGCTCCTTGATGTCGCCTTGGATGAAGGGGGTGCGGCCGAACTCGCCGCCCCAGATGACGAGGGTGTCGTCGAGCAGGCCGCGTTGCGCCAGATCCAGCACGAGGCCGGCGCTGGGCTGGTCGGTGTCGCGGCATTGGCTGTAGAGTTCGGTGGTGAGCGAGTTGTGCTGGTCCCAGCCGGCGTGCATGACTTGCACGCAGCGCACGCCGCGTTCGATGAGTCGCCGGGCCATGAGGCAGTTGTAGGCGAAGGTGCCCTGCTGCTTCGCGTTGGGGCCGTAGAGGTCGAGGGTGGCTTGGGATTCTTTCGAGAAGTCGGTCAATTCCGGCACGCTGGTCTGCATGCGGTAGGCCATTTCGTATTGGGCGATGCGCGTGGCGATTTCCGGGTCGCCGAACTCGCGAAGCTTCATCTCGTTGAGTTGCGCGAGGTCGTCGAGCAGGCCGCGTCGGACCTGCGCGGACATACCGTCGGGGTTGTTGAGATAGAGGACTGGCTCGCCGCTGCCACGGAACTTCACGCCGGAGTAGCGCGTGGGGAGGAAGCCGCTGCTCCAGTAGAAGTCGTAGAAGATTTGGCCGCAGGTGGTGTCCTTGCTGATGGAGGTCATCACGACGAACCCGGGAAGTTCCTGGGTTTCCGTGCCGAGGCCGTAGCTCATCCACGCGCCGAGGCTGGGACGGCCGGGCATCTCGGAGCCAGTGAGGAAGAAGGTGATGCCGGGCGCGTGGTTGACGGCCTCGGTGTGCATGGACTTGATGAAGCACAGCCGGTCGGCGATGGCGGCGGTGTGCGGCATGAAGCGGCTCACCCACGCGCCGCTCTGGCCGTGCTGCGCGAAAGGCTCGACTGGCTCGAGCATGAGCTTGCCGCTGGGCGCACCGGTCATGGTGCTGAAGCGTTTGCCAGCGACATACTCTTCAGGGACGGGTTTACCGTGGAGTTCGTGCAAGCGCGGCTTGTAGTCCCACAAGTCCACGTGGGTGGGCGCGCCGTTCTGAAAGAGGTAGATGATGCGCTTGGCTTTGGGTAACCAGTTGAGGAATTGGCGATTGGCGATTGGCGATGGCCGATTGTCCGCGCCGGACGCGTCCTGCTTCAACATCGCCGCCAGCGCGGCGACTCCGAGGCCCGCCGCGCCCTGGCCGAAGAATTGGCGGCGATTGAGGTGGAGCTGGTGTTCGAGGCGGGGATTCATCTCTGGCTCACGCTTGGGCGGCTTTGCGTCCGTTCGAGCGGACCTTCAACTCGATGTCCGTCACCAAGTTGAGGTCAATGATGTTCATCGTGTCGTCCGGCTGCATCACGACGACCACCTGCCCGCTGGGCGCAGCCATCATGAACTCGCGGTGCAGCACGGGGATTGCGCGCCCATCCGCAAGCCGGAGTGTGAACGGACGGAACGGTTGGAGGTCGTAAACTTCCTTGAGCTTGGCGACTGTCATAAACGACTGGTAGCAGACTCGGCCGCGGTGCGCAACATCACGACCCGCCCAGCTTCACCAGCGCCTTGTCGCTGCGCACATACACCGCGCCGCCTGCGATGCTCGGCGTGCCGATGATGGTGTCGGCCAGGTCGAGCTTGCTCACGACTTCGCCCTCGGGCGCGCTGGTGTCCACGACCTGCACGAGGCCCTTTTCGTTCACGAGGTAGAGATATTTTCCGAAGCCGACGGGCGTGGCGCTGTGCGGCCCGGTGGTGCGGAGCTGCCAGAGACGCTTGCCGTCTTTCAAGTCGGCTGCGCTCAGGATGCCGGCGGCGTTCAGCGTAAATAATTTGTCGCCGAGCACGACGGGGCTGGCCGTGGCAGGCATGAGCTGGTTATTTTGCCAGAGCACTTCCGGGTGCGCTCCCACCGCGCCGGGCTTCAGCGCGGCCATGCCCTTCGAGGGAACATAGAACACGCCGCCAACGAACACGCTCGACGACATCGTCGAAGCGCCGTCCGTGAAATACCACGCCTCCTGCCCCGTGCGCGCGTCCACGACGCTCAGGCCGGGGCCGGATTGCAGCGCGACGAGCTGCGTGCCGGACTTCGCGTCCGGCACGAGCACGGGCGTCGTCCAGCTCGCCATCTTGGGTCGGTCGCGCTTCCAACGCGTCGCGCCCGTCGTCACGTCGAGGCCGGCGCTGAAGGACTCGCTGTCGTTTTCCACCGGCACCACGAGCGTGTCGCCCACCACGATGGGCGAGGCCGCCATGCCGAGACTGTTGCTCGCGTTGGGGTAATCGCGCCCGAGACCGCGCAGCCAGAGCACGTTGCCGTCGAGGTCGAGGCAGAGGATGTCGTTCGAGGAGAACTGGCAGAAGAGCCGCTTGCCATCGCTGCACGGCGTGTTGGCGGCCACGCAGGTCTTGGGATGCGTCATCGTGCGGCCCGTGGCCCAGAACTGCCGCTCCCACAGCTTCGCGCCCGTCTTGGCGCTGAGGCAGACCACATGCAACCGGTCCTGCTCCACGCCGCTCGACGACGTGAGGAACACGCGGTCGCCGACGATGACGGCGCTGGACAACCCGCGCCCGGTCAAAGCGGCCTTCCACGCAACGGATTTCTCGCCGAGCTGCACGGGCAAGTTCGCCTCGGGCGAAATCCCCGTGCCGCCGGGCCCGCGGAATTGGAGCCAGTCGGCGGCGGAGGTGAAGGCGGCCGTGGCGAACAGGACGGCAGCGAGGAGGGGGGTGGAGTTAGGTTTCATGGAAAATCAAAGCTGAAGCCAACGACGTAGATTCGTGTTGAGAACAGTGACATCCGCAGCGGCCAGCGAGCCGACGGTTTTCAAAACACACCGCTGGTCAATGGTGGCGAGTTGGGCTTTCACGCCGCACGGCACGTTTAACCCAGCCGCACTCCAATGCTGCAACGGGCTGTCAATGTTGTGCGGCTGCGACGTGATGGGAGCGAGGAGCAAGTCGCCGTGGGGAGTGCTGCCGAGCACAACGGCGGGGCGCACCTTCCGGCTGCTCAAGTCCGTGAACGGAATCGGCACCAGCACCACCTCATTTCTGGAGCAGCTCATTGAAGACATCGTCAGCCGGGTTGTCCCACGTTCGCAGCAACGCCGCTTGCGAGGCCGCCGCCCACTCCGTGCGCTCGGCATCGGTCGTCGGTTCGTCCGTCTGCACCGTCACCAGCACATGTGCGTGCTCGCGTAACGGCAAGGGCGTCGTCAGCCGCAGCACGCCTTGTTCGTAGATGGCTTCGAGAGTGGCAGTCATGCGTGGACGATAGCGGATTTAGTGAGTGACTGGCAAACCAGGTTGTGTGCAGGCCCGGAGGGCCGACAGAAAGTAGCCCCGGGCGTAAGCCCGGGGTGAGCGGCCGATTGGCGCGAGCCCCAGCGGGGCGAAAGAAACCTCTGCCGCCCCGCTGGGGCTTTGGAATTTACTCCACCGCACCCCGGGCTGACGCCCGGGGCTACTTTCTGCCGCGCCTCTGGCGCTTCAGTAATGAGGTCGCTCAAGCTCAAGGTAATCGGAAGTGTCCAGCAACTCAGCCGTCCAAAGTCCTCATCGGCATACTTGTCATCGGCCAAGGCCCGCCGAGGAGCGCGTGGTCGAGCTTCCAAACAGGGAAGAAGAAGCACCGCAGTGCAAGATGGATGACGAGCAACGGCTGCTCGTGGTCGGCAACCAAATCCGGTTTCACCGGCAAGTAGATGAAGCTGTCCTGAATGCGCCAGTCACGTAGCACCATTGAGCGGGAAACACGGGAGAGCGCGAAGTGAGCGCCGACATAACCCGCGAGCAACACCGTCGCAAGGATTCGCCCCCGGCGATGCTTGTTGGGTTTGGAGTCCATGTGTGCGAAGGCAAACGCAGCAGCCGCCTACTTCGCCTCCTTCTTTCCCTCCGCCTTCTTCGCGCTCACCGGCCCTTTCGGTGTCGGTGGCCGGTCCTTCGCCAGAATCGCCGTGCCGGTGGCGTCGCACACGCGCAACTGAAATTCCCATTCCTTCGTCCAGTCCTTCACCTCCTCGTTCTGGCAGACCTTCACGAGGAGGGTGTTCCGGCCCGCCTTCAGCTCCACCGGCAGCCGATACTGGTCAATGCGCGCGCCGCGATGATACTCGTCGCGCCCGAAGAGCAGCTTGCCGTTGAACCACACCTTCCAGCCGTTCTTGCAGCCCAGCCGCAGCTCGGCGGGCCGCACCTCCGCCGCATTGAACTCCGTGAACGCGTAGCCGGTCACGCCCTTCATGTCCCCGAACGGCTTGTTGAAATCCACCATGCCGTAGTCGTTCGGCGTCGCCACATCCACCCAGTGCGCCTTGTCGAGCTTGCCATCGTAAACTGCGGCGAGATCCACTGCCTTCTCCGGCGGATACACGGCGTTGAAGCCGGCGAGTTTCGTGTTGTCGAATGCGCCGATGAGTTTCCAGTGCGTGAGGAAACCAAAGTGTTTCGGCAAATCCACTTCCTGTCCGAGCTTCCGCAGTTCGCCGGCGACTTTCTTGATCTGCGCCTCGTCGCGCGCGTAAGTCAGCGCTTGGGAAAACTCCTTCGTCGCAGCGGCCTTGTCCCCGGCTGCGAGCGCCTTGTCCGCCGCGTCCAAGAGCCGCTGCACCGCGTCACGCCGCAGTTCGACGCTCGGGTCGTTGACGAACGTGGGCAGCAACTTTGCGCCCGTCTCCGGCGACACGCGCGCAACCAGCTCGTAAGCCAGTCGTCGCGCGCGAGGGTTGTGTTTCGTGTCGGCGAGGAATTTCTCCAGCTCGGCCTGCGGCAACGCGCGCTTCGCCGCCAGCTCGCGGTCCACGATGGCGTCCACGGCGGAGCGAAGGTAGTTCGCGGCGAAGTCATTGGCGTCGTCCATCGCAGCCAGCAGAGGCACGAGGGTTTGCGCCCCGCCCTTCGCGAGCGAAGCCCACGCAGCGCCTGCTGTCGCGTTGCCTTTGCCCTCCCCGCCGACTTGGCGGATGGCGGCGAGATCGGACTTGAAATCGGCATGGGCCGGCAGTGCTGCGAGTGCGGAGCCGAGCAGGAGCAATGGCAATGGCTTCATGGCGGGAGAAAGTAGCGGAGCGAGTGCCGGTGACAATGCACAAGTGCAGGTGCGGAGCACCGTCAGATAGTAGCCCACGGCGTGAGCCGTGGGTGAGTGGGGTCAAAGCATTAAGCCCCAGCGGGGCAACAGACGCCTCTGCCGCCCCGCTGGGGCTTGCTGATTTCCATCGTCCACCCCGGGCTGACGCCCGGGGCTACTATCTGTCGCGCCTCCGGCGCTGGCTCACTTCGGCAACTGGTTCAGCGTGTAGCAGCACGCGTCGTTTCGCAGCGGCTGGCCCGTGCTGCGCAGGCCCGCCGCGCGGATGGTGGTGACGAAGCCGGCGCGGAGGCCGGGCACGCCCAACTTCACGCGCAAGCCATCGGCGGAAACTTCTGCCGTCGTGACCTTCAGAGTCGTTGCGCGGCCCGGCTTGCCAGCGTGGTCGAACTCTGGCGACGCCTCAAGCTGGTGCCGGTAGTTGAACTGGCTGACTTCGTAGCTCCCGGGCTTCGCGGCGGTCGCGGCGTCCACCGGGCGCGTGAAAGTCAGCTCGAAGCCATCGGCCAGCGCCCGCACGGACTTCACCTCGAACGCCGCATCGCCCGCCGGAGCGATGCGGCCGAACGCTGGCCCCTTCCCGTCTGCAAGCGCACCGCCGAGAAACACCTGGCCAGTCGTGCTCACGGCGAGCCGCGTGACCTTCGCTCCGAGGTTCTTCGCCAGCGGCCACACCGCGCCTTGCCACTCGCCGTTGACCTGCTCCAACCGCGCGCGAAGCAGGCCACCGTCGCCGTCCGCGATGAGCAGTTGCCCGGCGAACGCGCCCCAATTCTCCGGCGCGACCGCGACTCCCGCGACGCGCTTGGCCAGCCGCGACGGAAGCCACACGGCGGGCGGCGCGAATTCCTTCGGCTCCTTGAACTGCTCCTGCGGCGCGGGCTGCGTGGCGGGGTGGCCCTGAAATTTCGACTCCTGCACGTGGATGAGCTTGGCTGCGGGCACCCACGGGCCAGTGTTGTCGGTGACGAAGATTTCGCCGCCGAGAGACAACGCGCCGCCGGGCGAATGGAACCCGCTGGCCCAGCCTTCAAAATCTTTTCCCGCGCGGCTGAACCTCGCGTCCCAGCCACGGAATGGCACTTCCCAACGGCTGCCGCGTCCGTCGAGGAAGACATGGAACCTGCCCTCCTTGTCGGCGACCGGGCCGGTGGCGAACTGTCGCGCATTGCCGTTGAAGCCCCAGCCCTGGCTCACGCACTCGAAGTAATCCGCCTCGCCGTCGCCATCCGTGTCGCGTAGGCGCGTCAGCTCGCACTTCTGCGCGATGAAAATCTCGCCGCTGAACACACGCAGACCCGCCGGCTCCATCAATCCACGCGCGAAGCGACGATAAGTCGCAGTCCCCGGCGTCTCCACCAGCTCGCTGCGGATGAAGACCTCGCCGCGCGCCGTGCAGAACGCGAGGTCGCCGTTCGGCAGGAAGTCCATGCCAGTCACGGGCGAATTGAGTTCTGGCGGTGTCTTCAGCACTTCGATGCGATACGCCGCGTCGCCGCCAACCACCGGCGCGTTTGTCACCACAATTGCAGGAGTTTGATTCGTCGCCTTCGTCGCTGGCGGCTCGGAAACGCGCATCAGTTCCGGCGGCGCGACCTTCGCTGGAATCAGCTTCGGCAAAAGCCGCTCGGCCTCCGCCTTGTCCGCGCAGGCGACGGAGAGCACTTCAAAAGAAATTTCCCCGCGATGCGACGGGATGTGGACGACCGCGTGCGTCTCGTCGCCGGTGACGTGGCGCGAAACGACTTCACTCTCGCCGTCCTTCTCGCGATGGAACTCGAAGACGTAATCCGCCTGCGCTGTCGCGGGTTTCCAGCCGAGCAGTGGTCGCCCACGAAACGCCGTGAGCAGCACATCCTTCTCACGCAAAATGCCAATGGCGGCGGCGTTCTGGCCGATGCTCGTCATCCGACCTGCCTCCATGTGCGCGGTGAATTCGAGGTCCAGATAGCTCGCCGACAACTCGAAGCGCCGCACCACCACCGGCACGCCGTCCACGAACTGCACCGATGGCGACTCATGCACGCGCACGGTTTCCTCGGCGTCGAGCGGCAGCTCATACATCAACGTCGCCACGCCGCCGCGCGTGCTGATGCCGAGGAAGCGCGGCTTCGACGGGAAGTCGGTGAGAATGTTTTTCGCGGGCTTGCCACCGGCCCACGGGAAGAGCGGCGGGTTGGTGAAAAAAATTTCGCCGGTGAAGTCCGCGAGGAAGCGGCCCGCCGAGCCATCGTATGGCACGCCGTGCAAGTTCAGCGATGGCCCGCGCCAAGCCGTGTGCGTTCGGAGCGTCTCGGTGTCGAACGCCAGATGGACATTCGTCGCGAGCGGGAGGACCACGCTGCGCGCCGCCACGGACATCGGCACACGGCGGAACGGCTGGTCAGCAGGGTCGCGGTAAGTTTGGGCGGCAAGCGACGGGGCGAAGACGATGAGAAGGCAAAGCCACAGTAGGTCAGTGCATCTTGCCTGACCTCTGACTGAAAGAAGCCGCTTGAGCGGGAGTTTGAAGTTAGCAGGACAGGCGGGACGCGCTGTCCTACTGGCCGTGCCGGCGACATGCAGTCGCCGCTTTGCGCGTGATTCGAGCCGTGGCCTCTCGAATTGCTGATGCCCACGGGCGGCGATTGCAAATCGCCGGCACGGGGGGCGGCGCTCCGGCTGCGGCCCTCTCCCTTCGCGGAACGAGGGGAGAAGGTGGCCGGAGGCCGGATGAGGGATGCGGCTACCAACGCCGCCGCAGCCACCCCTCACCCCGGCCCTCTCCCCTTGCTGCGCAAAGGGAGAGAGAGGAAATCCGTCCGGACGCTCTACAGTGTCAGGCCATCCCCATTCCGCGTTCCGCCTTCCGCCTTCCGCGTTCACTTGAGTTTCCACTTCTCGCCGAAGAAGTTCGCGTCCACGACGCCCTTGCCGGCGACGCGGTCGGCGAGCGGGACGCTCAGGTCGAGGATGGCCCAGTCGGGGAGCTTGGGAGTCTGCTGCGAGTTCGAGGCACCGGCGTATTGCGGGAACGTGAAGCCGCTGTTGATGACCACGTAGCGCGACGGGTTCAGCGGGTTCGGGAAGATGAACGCGGGCGCGTGCTTCGTGGCGTCGTAGGTTTTCGCGCCGACTTTGATTTCCTTCGCGCTCCATTTGATCGGCAATTTGTCCACGATGCTTGCGAGCAGTTTGTTCGATGACGGATCACCCCAGAGAACCAAGTTGCTGTTCGCGATGTCGTCGTTGGTGATGGCGGAATCATCCTTCACGCGCGCTTCGCCGCGGAAGTAGCGCCGCCAGTGGAACGCGGCTTCCTTCAACTCCGTCTCGGCCCACTTGCCAGCGGCGGCGTTCAACGGCTGGCCCGTGGGCCGCACCATCACGAACGAGTCCATGAAGGCATCGTCAATCGGGCCTTGGAGGTTGTGGCGCTTCCACAGTGGAATATCAAGTAGGTGTTCCCATCCGAAGTCGTCCTGTATCCACTTTCCGTCCTGTTTGTGAAAATATCCTTCTACTTGGTCGGGAATGAGCGGACCCGGTGAACCAAATACTTGTCCATCAATGACAATCTCCCCCCCAGGCGTAATTAGTTCTTTCGGTGGTAGAAGCCTCAACCCAGCTACGTTGACAGAGCTGACTATGAGTTTTCGACCGTTGATCTCGGCCTTGATTGTCGCTTCCTCCCAATGCTTCTCCATCGCATCAATCGTCACCCAATGCGCCTTGTTGAACTTTAGCGAATGCGTCACGAGCGTGATTTTCTTGCGTATGTGATCAATGCCCTTGACTGTCGCTTCGTCCACCAGCTTCGCGACGACTTTCTTCGCTTCCGGCTCGTAGGCGTGGCCGGTCTTGGGGCCGATGATGTGCGTCATCTTGATGCCTTCCTTCGCGAGCGCGGCCTCCATCAGATCGGCGGCGGCCTTCTGCGCGTCAATCTCGCCGCTGTAGGCGATGAGCGAGGTGTTGACGAAGTTGATCGGGCACGCGAGCGGGTCGTAGAGGTTCCAGAGCTTCTGCTCCCACCACGGGATCGCGTCGAGCTTGTCGCCGAGCTTCTGATAATTCTTCACGTCCACAAAGCCCGCGCCGGGATTCACGGAGGCAAACTGGTCCGCGTGATGCGCGCCGAGGTGCCACGCGCCCGCGCCGCCCATAGAGAAGCCACGCATCGAAAGTTTATTGCGGTCAATCGGGTAGTGCTTCGCCGCGTGCTCCAACCCTTCCCACACGTCGGTCTCGCCGGCGAACTTGAAGGCGTTCATGAAGCGGCCGTAAGGATCGAGCACGAAGGCGTCGTCCGGCAGGAACGTGCCGCCCGCGCGCGACTGACCGTCAATGAAGGCAATCTCGTTCAGCGTGTCGCCGCGCCCGTGCAGCCAGAAGTCGAGGCGGCGCGGATGATCGTCGCCAGTGAGATACGTGACGGGGACTTTGAGTCCGTAAGGTTGCACCGAGCCGTCAATCTTCGACACGTAGCCGCGCACGACGGGGATGTGTGTGACCGGTGCCGGCGCAGTCTTCTTCTTCGCAGCGGCGGCCTCAGCGGCGGCTTCGAGTTGGGTCTTGAGTGCGAGCAGTCCGGCCTTGGTGTTCCACGGTGCCTGCCCGGCGGCGAGCTGCTGCGCGCGCTCGTGACCGGCCTTGAGCAGATTGCGCGCGGAGTTGAACTGGTTTGTGCTCGTGAAAATGTCGTCCTCCAGCGCGTAGCGGACGGCATTGTGATAAATCTGCACGTCGGGCAGCAGCGCAAGCAGCGCCGGCTTGCCCTTCAGCGATGAACGCAACGCCTCGATTTCCTTGCCAAGCGCGTCCACGCCGGCGGCGAGTTCAGCCTTCACCGCCGCGGGCACGACCACGCCGGGCGGCGGGTTGAGTTTTCCTGGGTTTGGCTGGAGGTCGGCGGACGGCGCCTTCTTGGCAGGCGCGCCGGCTTTTTTTTCAGCGGCGGGAGCGACAAGCAAAACCAACGCGAGGGCGAGCAACGTAAGCGGCAATTTCATGTCGGCGATTTTGCAGAGTGCGCCAGCCTTGGCGAGCGGCAAAGAGTCAGTAAAGATTCCGGCGTGCAGCTCGACTTGTTCACCCGCCTCCTGAACCGCGTGCGCCCGGCCGCGCCCTCAGCCGCGTTGCGCGTGGGCGAGACGGAGCTGCCGGTCGAGTTCGTGCGCAATCCCAAGGCACGGCGCTACATCCTTCGCCTCACGCCGGAGCGCGTGGCGCGCGTGACGGTGCCGCGTGGCGGCCATCAGGCCGAAGCCCTCGCTTTCGCGCAGCGGCAAACAGCATGGCTGGAGAAGCAACTCGCGAAACCGCCGCGCACTCACCGTGCGACCGAGTGGCAGCACGGGACGGAAATTCTCTTTCGTGGCGAGCGCGTCGCGTTGCAACTGGAGACCCACACGAGCGGCTGCAAGGTGATCTTCGCGGACCAAACTGTTTTGTTGCGCACGACCACGGCGAATCTCCGCCCCGCCGTCGAGCGGCATCTCTGGCAACTCGCGGCGAAGGAACTGCCGCCGCGCCTGCTCGCACTCGCAGCGCAGCTCCACATAACCGTGCCGCGCGTGACCGTGCGCAACCAACGCTCGCGCTGGGGCAGTTGCTCACGCGCCGGGACCATCTCGCTGAACTGGCGGCTGGTGCAGACGCCGGAGTTCGTGCGCGATTACATCTGTGTCCACGAGCTGATGCACCGGCGCGAGATGAACCACTCCGCGCGCTACTGGCGGCATGTGGCCGAGGCGTTTCCACGCTGGGAAGAGGCAGAACGCTGGCTGAAGGCGAACTGCGGCTTGCTGCGATGAACCGCGCGTGATTACGCTCTGCCCGACACATCCATTATGAAACTACGCTCCTTCTTCATCACCCTGCTCTTCGCCACCGCCACCTCCGGCTCCGCCGCAGACAAGTCGTTCATGGACGGTGTCAAACGCGTCGTCTTCCTGGGCGACAGCATCACTTACGCGGGCGGCTACGTGGACATTCTCGAAGCCGCATTCCGCGTCGGCAGTCCCGACCGCGCCGTCGAGTTCATCAACCTCGGCCTGCCCAGCGAGACCGTCAGCGGCTTGAGCGAGCCGGGGCACGCGGGCGGCGCGTTTCCCCGCCCCACCGTCCACGAGCGCCTCGACCGCGTGCTCGCCAAGGCCAAGCCTGACGTCGTCGTCGCCTGTTACGGCATGAACTGCGGGATGTATTATCCGCTCAGTGACGAACGCTTCGCGAAGTATCGCGAAGGCATCGAGTTGCTCCGCAAGAAGGCGGCGGCCATCGGCGCGAAGGTCGTCCACCTCGCGCCGCCCGTCTTCGATCCCGTGCCGATCAAGGCGCGTCTCCTGCCCGCCGGACTCGCGGAATACAAGCAGCCTTTCGAGGGCTACAACACCGTGCTCGACCGCTACTCCGAATGGCTCGTGAGCCAGCGCGCGCAGGGCTGGATCGTGGTGGACACGCATTTTCCGATGGCGAAGTTCATCGCCGCCGAGCGCGAGCGCGACCCCGCCTACAAGCTCGCTGGCGACGGCGTCCACATCAACGCGACCGGTCACTGGCTCATCGCGCGTGAAGTGCTGCGGACCTTCGACGCTCCCGCCGACAAGCTCGACGAGGCCAAGGACGGCGCGGCTTTCCTCGCGTCCATTCACCCGCAAGGCGCGGAACTGCTCAAGCTCATCGCGCAGCGGCAATCGGTGATGAAGGACGCGTGGCTCACCGAGTGCGGCCATCTCCGCCCCGGCATGAAGAAGGGCGTGCCCGTCGCCGATGCGCAGGCGAAGTGGACCGAGCTGGAGGCGAAGATCGCCGAGGTCGCGAAAGCGAAGTAGCGCGGACGAGAAAGTCCGCGTTCCTCACTTCGTCACGAGCCAGACATTCCGATAATACACCGGATTGCCGTGGCCCTGAAGCTGGATCGCGCCGCCGGTCGGGTCTTCCTTCTTGCCGCCGCCGGTGGGGCCGGCGATCTCGATGTTCTCGTGGATGGTCACGCCGTTGTGCTTCACCGTGATGACGGCGTTCTTGGTCTTCTTTCCGTCGCCGTCGTATTTGGCGGCGGTGAAATCAATGTCGTAGGTCTGCCACGTGAGCGGGGGGAGGCACATGTTCACGTCGGGCTTGGTCTTGGAGTAGATGCCGCCGCACTCGTTGTTCTCGCCCTTGAGTCCAAAGCTGTCGAGGACCTGCACCTCGTAGCGGTCCTGCATGTAAACTCCGCTGTTCGCGCGGTCCTGGCCGCGACCGAGCGGCTTGAAGGGCAGGAAGAACTCAACGTGCAACTTGTAGTCCTGGAAGTCCGCCGCCTTGGTTTTGCTGCCAGAAGCGAGCAGTTTGCGGCCGAGTTCGTCGAAGTGCCCGCCGGCAAAGGCGTCGCAATTCGAGCCATCGAAGAGCACCACCGCGCCGGCGGGGGCTTTCGCACCGAGCGACTGGCTCTGGCGCTGCACCTTCTTCAAGGCGAACTTCCCGCGTCCGCCCTCGCCCGTGAGCGCGTCCTTCGTGAGCGCGGCCTTCCACGCATCCTTCTCGAACTCGACCTTCTCGCCCTCGCGCTTCGCTTCAATTTCAACCTTCGGCGACTTGTCCCAGCCCGCGCCGGGCAGGCCGCCGTTGTGGAAGACGACGCGGAAGGTGTCGTTGCCGAGCGCGATGACCTGCGCGCCGAGCTTCTCGCCGGCAAACTCGCCTTGCAGATCGAAGTCGGGGCCGGCGGCACGGGCCTCCTCCTCGGTCAGATAGGTGGGGAGCTTGGGTTTGGCGGCTTTCGGGGTGTCGGCGGCAAAAGAGACTGCGGAGGCGGCGACGAGAGCGGTGAGCAGGAGCGGGAATTTCATGAGTTGGCTGGGTTGGGAGACAGAAAAGAGCGCGGGCTTTGTGCGCCCGCGCTGTTGGTTGAAAACACGAGTTACTTCGCGGCGAGCGCGGCCTCGATGGCGGCGATGACCTCGGGCGAATCGGGCGTGGTCTTAGGCTCGAAGCGCTTGATGACCTTGCCGTCGCGGCCCACGAGGAACTTGCCGAAGTTCCACGCGATGTCCTTGCCGCCCTCGCCGATCAACGTCTTGTAGAGCGGATGGCGGTTCGGTCCGTTGACCTCGAGCTTGTCGAACAGCGGGAAGGTCACTTTGTAATTCGTCGAGCAGAACTGAACGATCTCCTCGTTGCTGCCCGGCTCCTGCTTGCCGAACTGGTTGCACGGGAAGCCCGCGATGACGAGGCCCTTGGCCTGGTATTTCTCGTAGGTGGCTTCGAGCGCCTTGTATTGCGGCGTGAGGCCGCACTTGGAGGCGACGTTGACGACGAGGATGACCTTGCCCTCAAAAGCCTTGAGCGAGGTGTCCCTGCCTTTGATGTCCTTGACCGGCGCGTCATAAACGGACGCGGCGGCGAGCGCGGAGGCGGTGAGCATGAGCGTGGCGAGCAGAGCGATGGGTTTCATTGCAGATGTGTTGGTTGAACGAACGAGCTAACGACGAACCACGGGCGGCGGGGATTCAGCCCGGCGGACTTCGCGGGCAACGACGGCTCAGTTCTTCGGCACCCACCAAATGTTCCGGTAGTAGATGGGATTGCCGTGATCCTGAAGTTGGATCGGCCCCGGCGTCGGCCCTTCCTTCAAGCCCGCCGCCGTGGTCGCGCTGTTCACGGGCGCGTGATCGTGGATGAGCACGCCGTTGTGCCTCACCGTGAGCGTGGCGTCCTTGGTCTTCTTCCCGCCGGCATCCCACTGCGCCTCGGTGAAGTCAATGTCATACGTCTGCCACGTCAGCGGCGGGAGGCACATGTTCACCGCCGGCTTGTGCTTCGTGTAGATGCCGCCGCACTCGTTGTTCTCACCCTTGAGGCCGAAGCTGTCGAGCACCTGCACCTCGTAGCGGTCCTGGAGATAAACCCCGGAGTTCGCGCGGTCCTGGCCGCGGCCAAGCGGCTTGAACGGCAGGAAGAACTCGATATGCAACGTGCCGCTCTTGAGCAACTCCTTCGACTTCGTGCCGCAGCGCAGGAACTTCCGCTCGTCCATCTTTCCGTTCTGCCACGCGTCCGCGCTGGAGCCATCGAACAACACCAGCGCGCCCGTCGGCGGCTTCGCGCCCAGCGTGGGACTCTGGCGAAACACTTTGATCAGCTTGAACTTCGCCCCCTTCCCATCGTCGCCGACCAGCAGACCGCCCGCCGCCTCCCCGGACGGCTTGCCGGCACCGCCAGCGAACACCGCGCGGTTCCCTTCCATCAAGCCCTCGACTTCAGCCTTCGCGGACTTGTCCCAGCCCGCCCCGGGCAAACCGCCCTGATGCAGCACGAGCCGGAACCTGCCCTCGCCCAGCGCGATGACCTGCGCGCCCAGACCCGCATCCGCGTATTCGCCCTGCAAGTCAAACTCCGTCCCGGCGGCGCGCGCCTCGGCCTCGGTGAGATAGGCGGCGGGTTTTGGCCTGGGGGCGTCGGCGGCGAGGAGGGACAGTGGGATGAGCGCGATGGCGAGTGCGAGGGGTGTTGAGAGTTTCATGGGAGGCAGGCGTCGCGCCGGAAATTTCAAATTTTCAATTTTCAATTGGCAATTGAAAATTCCCCGAGCGCGCAGGCATTAAGGGAGTCCGATGGCTGGTGGTTACTTCTCCGCCAGCTTGTGGATGGTGTGGTAGATCTCCTCGCTGATGTTCGCGCCGTCGGCGGACTTGAGGTTGAACTTGAGCTTCATCTGCATGACGGGCTTCAGGTCGGGGATGGCGAGGAAGACGGTCTTGCGGTCGGGGGCGATGGTGACGGAGGTCACGTCGAGTTTGTCGTGGCCGGCGGTCTTGAAGTCCTGGGTGAGGTATTCCTTGGAGCCGTAGTTGGCGCTGTAGAGGTAGTTCCAACGCTCGACGGCCCAGTTGGCGGCGTCGGCGGCGCTGGCGGTGTCCAGCTCGCGGGTGAAGGTGATGCGAACGCCTTGTTTGGTGACGTGGAGATCGTGGGGCAAATCCACGGGCGCGCCGGTGTAACGCACGCGGCTGAAGCCGCCGTCGCGCACGCCAGCGGTCTGCCAGCCGCGCAGGCCGGAGACGTAGAGCTGGCCGTCCTTCGGATTGAAGCGGCCGCGCATGGTGCCGCTGGGGAATTTGAGGGGGAGCTGGATCATGCCGGCTTGAACGACGCCGTCCACTTCCTCGGGCAGGACGGCGAAGAGGGTGCCCTTGCCGTAGCTCATGAAGAGGAGCTGGCCTTCGAGGGGACCCCAGCGTTTGCTGGTGACCCAGACTTGGCCGCCGCTGGAGTTGTCCATGTTCTTCGGGAGCCAGCAGATGGGCTGGTCGTAGTCGTTGATGCGGTCGTCGGGGGGCGCTTTGCCGTGGGCGGTCTGGCGCATGCCGTAGAAGCCGCCGGTGTGGATGAGGTTGAGTTTGCTGGAAGGCATATAGTGGCCTTCGTTGTCGCTGATGGTGATCCAGCCGTTGGGGCCGATGGCCATGCCGTTGGGGGCGCGGAGGCCGGTGGCGATGACTTCGAGTTTGGAGCCGTCCTTGGCGACCTTGAGCAAGGTGCCCTGATGCGCGGACTGCACGGTGGGAGGCCAGGGGGCGCCTTTGGCGAAGTAGAAGTTGCCGGCCTGGTCGGTGTCGAGGTCGAGGCAGAACTCGTGGTAGTTGGCGGTGACGAAGGTGTCGTTGTTGAAGTTCTCGTAGAAGTCGGCCTCGCCGTCACCGTTCAAGTCGTGCAGGCGCGTGATTTGGTCGCGACCGGTGACGTGGATTTTGCCGTCCACGATCTTGAGGCCGAGGGGCTGGAAGAGACCGGTGGCAAAGCGTTTCCAAGTGATGTGTTCGAGCTTGTCGTCGAGGCCGCTGACGATCCACACATCCCCGTGGAAGGTGCAGATGGCGGCGCGGCCGTCGGGGAAGAAGTCGTGGCCGCCAAAGTAGGTCTTGGCGTTCCACGGGTTCGGGACCGGCTCGGTGATCTGATCCACGACGTAGGGCGCGTTGCCGGTGCCGGGGATGCCTTTGGTGACGACGGGCTGTGACGTGGAAGCCGGGCCGCCCTTCGTGAACGGCGCGAGGTCTGCGGGGGTCTTCGCGGACTTGAGCGCGGCACGAATGGCGTCCACGTCCGCGTCCGTGTCCACCCGGGCGATGAACACTTTCAAGTTCAGTGGGCTGGTGCGCGGCGTGGCGACGAGCGCGAGTTCGCACGCAAGGGAAACTGCGGGTCCGTTCGTCACCGACTGGTTGCGCTTGGCGGCGGCGAGTTGGGTCATGTCCGTGTTGCCGGTGACGCCGATGACGAGACGGTTCGCACCGTTGCCGAAGACGGCGAGCTTGAACTCCTTCGCCGACTCAGTCTTCACGGCGCGTTCGTCCGCTCCCGCAACCACGCCCGCCGCGCCGAGGAAGCGCAGCGTCTCCTTGCCCGCGCCGATGTTGAGCGTGCGCGTGAAGACAGCCTTGCCGTCGATGGTTTCCAAGCCCGGCAACTCCAGCACGCCCGCGTCGCCGGCCGAGTAGGACAGGACCACGTTGTCGCCGTGAAGGTAGAAGCCGCGATACTTCGCCTGCGCGCGCGGCAACGGCCCGAGTTGATTGGGGCGCGGGTCGGCGAAATCTTCGCTCGTCGTCCAGCCAGGCCCGATGCGCGTCTCGAAGGCGAGCGTGCCCTTGATCTTCGGCGGTGGCGGCCATTCGATGCGCTCCTGTGTCTTGCCGAACTCAAGGAAGTCGCCGGACCAACCCATCGCGCAACGCAGCGTGTCCGTGTCGTAGCAGAGGTAGTGGTCCTTGTTCGGGCCGACGGTGATGACGAGGCCCTTGCCGGCGGCGAGTTGTCGGCCGTCGCTGGACATGATCGTGCCGGAGAAGACCGGCCCGCGCATGATGCCGTCGGCGGAGTTGCCTGCGGGCGCAGCCGAAAGGGAGACGACGATTCCGAAGAGGGAGCAGGCGATGACGAACTTTTTCATAAGTGGCAAAGGCGCGGGATTGTTTGGCCCTTTCGCAACCGCTGGCAATTCTTTTGCAGCCGGTGGCTTGTCTTTCCGCCTGACCGCGTTCAGCTTGCCAGCATGAAAGGTGCTCAACCTCCAAACGCGAATCTCGCGGTGGCCAGCGGCGCGGGCGGACCGGCCTGCCTCGCGCGGTCGGTCGCCGCGATGCTCGCGCGCGAGCCGGCGCTGGAGGCCGTCACCGTGCATCGCACAGAACCGGCCATCGCCATCGCCACGCTCGGCAACCGCGAGGTCGAGGGTCTCGCCGACCGCGTCACCGCCGCCGTCGCGGCGGGGCGCGAAACCAGCGCGCGGCATCACTGCGCGCTGCTTGCAGACGCGGGCGATTGTCATGCCTGCGACATCCCGCTCGCCGCCGCCGA
>CAYZJP010000059.1:0-30570 GCA_964478755.1 uncultured Klebsiella sp. | reverse complement strand
ACCCAACTCCGTCCTACGCCAGTTTGAGGGTCGGGGTTTTTCAGGGTCGACTATGCTCGGATGGGCGAGGTCGGCACGGAAACGATCCAGCATCGCCACCACGGCGGCGGCTTCCAGCGATGTTGCCAAACCGAAACCAGCCAACTGCGCGCGCACCATGGTTTCACGGCCGGCCGTGTTCGGATTGGGGAGTTCCGCCGCGAGGATGGCGTGCAGCGCGTCGCCGAGCGCAGCCTCATCCACCGTTCCGACCACCGGCAGCCGCGACCCATACGTGATGGGTTCAGCAACGGTGACTTCGGGGACGGGCTTGGCATGCGACGGTGACAGCCTCGTTCGGGTTCGACCCCCGCCTCGCGCACCATGTTTTTACGGGGTTTTCCATGAGGGCGTTACCTTTCGAGACATTTCGGAGTTCGGGATGAACCAACTCAAAGTGAAATCGCAGCACGCGATTCTGCTTGTGGCCCAAGGTGGCCTGTCTCGACGGGTCTGCCGGACGGATACGAACATTTCTCACTCCGTGGCACCGTGCTGGCGCAGCAGCGCAACCACGGCCTCGTGACGCTGCTGCATTTCAGTGTCAGAGTAGTTACGGACGAACATCGCCAGACTCAGTGGCGTTTTGCGCCTTGCATCTCGCAGATTTACCTGCGCGCCTCTTTCCAAAAGTAAAGCCACGACGGCCGTGTGCTTGAATGAAGCGGCGATGTGCAAGGCGGTTTGGAAGGTCTGTCCCTGCGGCGGCCTCGCGTCCGGGTCGGCTTTTTGGTCGAGGAGGAATCGGACCGCTTCGACCTGTCCGTATCGAGCAGCGGTATAGAGGGGGCGGTTTCCGTTGTAACCGGTTTCAAGCAGCAGGGGATTTCCCTGAAGCATGGTTTGTAGCCGGCCGACGTCGCCGCTGCGAGCCGCGATATCGAAATATGCGAGCGTGGTCGCCGTAAGGGGAAAAGCTGATACCGGATTGGACGGCTTGTTGGCGGGCTGGCTGTTTGGCAGAGTGCCAGAGCCAATCGGTGTGTTCGTGGTCTTCGAGGCGGCAACATCAGCAGTCGCGAGAGCCGTGGATTTCACTTCCACCGGCAGCTGCTCGGCCAAAGTTGGCGGGGGGGCGGGCACAACCTTCGTTGTGATGGGAGTGGGGGCTGAGATGTTGTCTATTCGGCGATGCCACCACTGAGCGGCTACCACTCCGATGAGGATTGCAAGCACGGTTCCCAACACGGCAGGAAGCCAAACCAACGGCCTTGTCGTATTCGGTTCGTCTGAAATTGGCACGGCGGGCAGTTTCACGGGATGAACCAGAGGGTCCGAAGCGGACGCAGGCTTGTGTCCGAGCACAAGCCACTCGGCCAGCGCTTGAGCGCTGGGCGGTCGGCGGGCGGGGTCTTTTTCGAGGCACGCCATGATCGCCGCTGCGGCGGCGGGTGGCACGGGATTAACCACGCCTAGTTTTCGCTGTTGTTCGCCCAGCGGCATGATGCGAGAGCGGCGCACTTGATCGGGGATGTTCCCCTCGTAGAAAGGAGGCTGGCTACTGAGCAACTCGTAGAGAGTTGCGCCAAGCGAGTAAAGGTCGTCTGAGGGCTTCGGCGGCCTGCCTTCGATTTGTTGCGGGCTCATGTAGCACGGGGTTCCGCTCACGGCTTGGCTGTTTGTCACGCGGCTCAAGGTTTCGACGATCGCCGCGGACAGGCCGAAGTCCGAGATTTTGACCTGCCAGCGCCAGTTGAGGATAAGGTTGCCCGGCTTCAAGTCGCGATGCACCAACTGCTCCTCATGAGCGTGCTGGAGCGCAGCGCACACTTGCTGTAGCCTCGGCTCGATAAAGGCCCAAGGCAGGCAACGCTGTTCCTGCTCGGCCTTGTGCGCCGCGAGAGTCGTGCCCTCCACGAATTCCATGGAGATGAAAGGCAACTCTCCCGGGAGGTGGTGAAAGTCGTGGATGCGGACGATGTTGGGATGGCTCAGGCGACGGCTCTTTTGCGCCTCGTTCCGCAGATCGTGGATCGCTTGTGGAAGGCCCGCGATTTCAGGCGGAAGAAATTTCAGCGCTACGGCCTCGCGCAACTCGGTATCTTGTGCCAACCAAACCACGCCCATGCCCCCGCGGCCTAGCTCGCGCTGGAGCACGAAGCGTCCGCCACCCAACATATGGCCCTCGGCAAGCGGCGCGGTTCGCCTCGGCTCTGAGGATCGTGCTTTTGCGCTTTCCCCATCCTGAGTATGCATGGTCTGGATTCTAGGAGGACCAGCGGGAGTTGTCAGGCCACAAAGATTAAGGGCCAGGCGTTCATCACAGAACATCGTTCGCATCAGAGCCCGATAGTGGCGAAGCAGCATAACCCGTCGCCATGCCTTGGACTAAGGTGGGGTGGTTTTACCTTGAGGTGAACCGCCTGAAATCACGACGCGGAAGCCGACAAAGTCTTGCCTTGTTTCCGGTGCCAAGTCGCCGCGATAAGAGGAAAGCATCTGGCCGGGATCGCTGCTGCTCCACGCCGCGCCGCGCAACAGCCGGTAGGTCTGGCCGGCGTCATACCAATCCGCGCAGAGTTCCCAGACATTGCCTCCAAGGTCGTATATGCCGAAAGCATTTGCTGCGAAAGACCCAACGGGCGCAGTTCGCGGAAATCCGTCCCGATAGCCGTCGAGGGTTTTAAAATCGGTGGGCCAATTAGTGTTGGCTGCCTCCTGTCCCGCGTAGTTACCTGCGTTCGACGGAGGGGGCCACTGATTTCCCCACGGATAGACATCCTTGATTTTTCCGTCCTTGTCCTTGGGTGACCCGGAGCCTTCGAGTTCGCCGATCCCCACAGCGGCACTCCACTCGGCGTCTGTAGGCAACCGATATGTCTGAGAAGTGGTAATCCGGCCTTCTTTTCGTTCCTTTGTGGTCAGCCAGTCGCAGAACGCTTTGGCATCGTTCCAATTTACTCCACAGACAGGGTGAAGCGGCGTCTGTGAAAACCCGGGCTGGCTCCAGGTATCTCCACGCTGGCGGTAGCCGTCCGTCCGCAGGGTGGTCATGTTTCCGTTGGCAAAATGCCCGGTGGCTTTGACAAAGGCCTCGAAGTCCCGGACGCGAGTTTCCCACACGCTGAAAAACACGGCGTGGTCGCCGATCAAGGGCACAGGCACGAACTTCATTCCGATGGAATTCACCCACGGCAACTCACTCGTGGCGGTCTGAGGAGAAGCGGCGGAAGGCGTCGTGTCGCCGATGTCGGGGGTGTGAACAACGTCAATTGGCCAGAACTTCACTCCGAAGTAAATGCACGCTCCAATGAGCGCGATCACCGCGATTGCGGTCATCACGGATCGCATGGGCCCACGCTCGACGCGCTCAACACGTTCTTCTGCTGACTGCACAAGTCCCTCAAGTTCCGCATCCCAGTCGGAATCTAGGTTGGGGCGTTGCAACCAAAGTCCTCGAAGGGCGGCGAGTTGTGCGGGGTTCCTCGCACGCCGGGCCGCCTGGATCAATTCGCCCGCGAAGGTCACACGCCGCTCCGCCTCCGCGCAAAGTTGCTCCAGTTGCGCCCGCACGTCGGGATCCGCAGCAGGCAGGGGTGGATCGTTGAGGTGCTGGCGCAATCCCGCGACAGCCTGTGCATCACGGGCGCGAATGCAGTCGTCGGCGAAGCCCGTCGTGAAATCCACCTGGTTTCGCGCTTGCTTCAAGACCGTAGCGGCTGACGAGTCAGGCGCGCTCCACGCGGGGGATTCGCGCAAGGTTTGATCAAGGTGCGCCACATCAATGGCGGTGAAAGCTTTGGCGGCTTTTGCAGCAAATTCCCTGAGGCAGGTCATTTCTTCCTGGGCTGAATCGACGATTTGCGCCAAGTGTTCGTTGAGGTCGGACTTCCCCGACCACGTGTCAAGCCAGCCTCCGATGAGTTCCCGCAGGTGGCCCAGATCATCTGCTGTTTTAGCCTGCGCAGCGAGCGCGTTGGCTTGGCTTACAAAGTCCTGAATTTTGACGACCTGTCCTCGGGTCGCCTCGATCAGTTGAGTAACTTCGCGCCTGAGCACTTTGCTTCCTGTCAAAAGCGCCTGCGCGTCAGGCTCAGCCGAAATACTCTCGATGTCCGCCAGATGCGATTCACACCAAGCCCCGGCAGACGCCAGCACAAACCTCTCGCGTAGAGCGTTCTCGTTGGCCTGCACGCGCAAGAGCGCCTCGTCAGCAAGCCGTTCGATCTCATGGGTCAGCGCCTCCTTGCCGGTCCACAGTCGCTGATTTTGGCGCACGAGGTCGCGCAACTTGTCAGCGTCCAGTCGCGAGAATGCCTCCCTGGCGGCCTGGTTGACCTGTGGAAGGAAGGCTTGGATTTCCCGCACGTTTTGACCCGACTGGTTGATCCGCTCTTCCAGTTGCTGCTGTAAGGCTGGATTGGCGCGCAGGAGTCGGCATTGGGCAGGGTCTTGGAGTAAAACCCTCATCGCAGCGAGGTCGGCAGGTCGCCATGCTTGGTCTGCAAGTTCGGTTAGCCGCAGGCTCAAAGCGGTCTCAGCTTCGGCCACACGCCGTTGCGCGGCTGCCAACGCATCTGGAAGTTTCGCGCGCGCAAGGACGGCGCGGCTCCATTGGGCGGTCCCTAGTTCGAGCTGTCGTTGGAGTGTCTCGACCTCGTCATGTGCTTGAGCCGTCTCGGCAGACTGGAGGAATCGAGCCACGAAATCCGCCCGCTGGCGGGCGCTCTCGGTCGCCGTGGCCAGTTGTTCCTGAAGGTCGGCTCGCTCGGCGAGCACGCCGACTTTTGCCGTGGCCAGCTGGCGCGCGAGTTCGCCCACTTGGTCGGCTGTTTCCGCTTGTTCAGCGGCGGTGTGAAACTGCTCGACGAATGCACCAGCAGGGCTTCCTGCGTGTGTCGGCGGGCTTGGCGGAGGAGTGGTCAGTTCCGCTGCCCGGACGTTCAGGAGTTGGGTCAATTGTGCGATAATTTCGGGCTGTGAGTTCAACAACGAACCCCCTGCCGCCGCAAGTTCGCTGCGGCGGGCTTCCACATCGTTCATGGATTCGGAGCGGAGCACCCTGCTCTGAAATGACTCGGCCCATTGGACGCGGGTTTCGCTCTCCGTCAGCGCCTCGGCCAGCCGCTGAAGGAGCGCGGGGAGGCTGCCCAAAGCGCCCATTTCCAATTGTTCCAACTCGACTCGAAGTGCGACGAGCTTCTCAGATGTGGCGGCATCTCGGAGTTTGCCCAAGAATCTGACGGAGAACTTTACTCCCTTAAAACCCGTCTTAAGATTGGTTTTGAAGCTGTCCACGGAGTTGCGCGCATCACGCAGAAGCAACTGTGGCTTGGGGCGGGATTCCTTGGCGATGAGTTCCGTTAGCACCTGCTGGGAATGAGACACCTCTTGTTCAAGTGCCGTTAGTTCGTCCTCGTGGAGCACTGCGGAAAGGCGTTTCTCCCAGAGCATCACGCGGGCAGAAGCGGCGTCGCGCAGGCTGCTGGCAAGGTAGTCCAAGTGTCCCGGTGATTGCTCGCGGTTGGCGTAGAGCAGGGCTGGTCCGATTATGTCGCCTTCACGGGAAGCATTGTCGGCCGCCTCCTTGAGCTTTCTGTCAATGACGATGGTGTCGTTTTCAGTGGACTCGCCCCGTCCCCTCTTTGCTGCGATTCCCTCGACGGGTCCGACGGGGCTGCTTTCCCCGCACTGGTTCGAAGCCGCGACCCAATAGCAGTATGCCTTGCCTGGCTCTACCATCTCGTCGTTAAACTCAATACGATCGGCGCCGGTTGCCTCAACCTCAAAGGTTACAGGGGGCCGGCCACCGGTGTCGGCCAATTTGCTCCGTCTCTGAATCGTATATTTCTCGGCGCCCAAACAGCGCCCCCACTTTAGAACAATGGATCCGAACCGGTCTTTCGAGACGATGATATCGAGCGGTGAAGGGGGGGGGAAATTGTGACTGAAGGCATGATCGAATGCCCTCTGCATGCTCTGTTCGAACCCCTCGCGATCTCCTGCCGCCGAGCGTTCAATGAGCACGGAGGCGTGATGTTTCAAGAATTCGAAGCCTGTCTGCCACGCGCGCTCCACTTCTTCCGGCGAAGTCGCGCAGCGGATAGCAACAACCAGACAAGCGAACTCTGCGGGTTTGAGCAGCGAGTCAAGCTCTCGGCAGCCGACACACTGGCAGGGTGGAAGAGGAGCGCTGGAGGGATCGCGTGAAATCGATTGTGCGATCTGGCTCCGTAGCGATGGTTCGAATTCGAGTTCGTGGGCTGTGTAAAGCTCTGTGAGCTGCCGACGTAGTTCGGTGCCGGGACTGTTCTCTGACTCTGCCGCATCCAGAAGTTCAGACAGTTGCATGGCGCGCGCCGCCAGTTGCTCGCGTGGGCAAGGTGCGCAGACATCTGTTCGGAAACGATCTAGCAAAGCCCGGTGCTTTGCCCGGAATTGGTTGACCTCCTCCGGGTTCGACGATCGGGCGAGTCGCTCCACGAGCCAAAGCCGCCAGATATCAAGCATTTGGCGGCGGGCCGTGCGCGGCATCACCCGGACACCCGTCGTGTGCTGCTCGTAGAAGGCCTGCAAATCCCCCAGTCTTGCTTCGGCCTCCAGATGTTTTCGCTCAGAGCAAGCTGCCAGAAACGCCGCCTGAAGCGTGTTCAACTGCTCACGGAATCCTTGGATCGCGACGGGCAACTGCTGGCAAGCCTGCTCCAGATTGACAACGTCCTGCCCGGTCTTAGCGACAGATTGTAGCTGTTGGATGGCCGAGACCGGCAGGTCGCGAGATCGGACGCTGACCCATTCGCCCTTTGCATCGCGGATGCGCCAACCCTTGAAGTCTGCCTTCTCGACCTTGATGGCAATCTCGTTTTCGTTGAGCACGAAGACGCATTCGCCGCCGCGTGGTTGAAAAGTCCACGCTTTGCCCCGAAGAGCTTCGTGAAGACCTTCCAACCGCTTGCTGTGCTGACTCGCCAGCTCTCGGGCAAAATCCTCGAAGTTCTCGACGTCGGTCAGGTTCAACCAACTCCGACAAATGTCAGATAGGCTCATGACCGCACATCATGCCGCCTGTCTTCCGGCGACGCAGATGGACAGCCGGACACCGCGCCGCCGCTTCGTTGAACCGAAATCTGATTCATAAATCCCAAACGCCTCGCAGACCGTTCGAGAATACTCGTGAAACCGCTTCCAGATGGCAATTTCATTTGTGATGGCCGACGAACCCTCTTCGTGCCCGCGTATCCTTAGTCCGTTACCGACCTCGTTCAAGACAGCAGAACCGCGCATTTATTTGGTGAATGTCCTTTTGCGCCCCGCATTTGCCACCCCATTCAATGGCGCAGGCCCATGCGGCTGAAGATCTTTTGGGAGCGAAATGCCGGGCGCTTGACCCGCCTGAAGTTGGGGCGTAGAACTGAAGGCACGCCGATGAGTTCTGAGGAAAACCATCCTAGCGAACGCAGCGGGTTCGTTTCAGGCGCGTGCGTCGGCGCGGGCCGCTTCACGCTCGTCCGCCAGCTTGGCCGGGGCGGCATGGGTGTGGTGTGGCTGGCGCGGGATGAACGGCTGCGCGAGGAGGTGGCGCTCAAGTTCCTGCCACCCCAACTGGCGGGTGATCCCGCGGCGCTCGAGGACATGCGGCGCGAGACGCTCAAGAGCCGCAAGCTCACGCATCCCCACATCGTGCGCATCCACGACCTGTTCGAGGGCACGGAGGAACCGGCCTTCATAGCGATGGAGTTCATTGAGGGAACGCCCTTGAGCGCGCTCAAAGCGCAGCAGGCGGCTCGGCTCTTCACGTGGGACTACCTGCGTCCGCTGGTGAAGCAGCTCTGCGACGCGCTGGAGTATGCGCACGGCGAGAAGGTGGTTCATCGCGACCTGAAGCCGGCGAACGTGATGCTGGATGCGCGGGGCCGGGTGAAGCTCGCGGACTTCGGTCTGGCGGCGACGGCGGCGGACTCGATGAGCCGGGTGACGCGCGACCAGGGCGTGAGCGGCACGCCGGCCTACATGAGCCCGCAGCAGTTGGACGGCGAAGCGCCCCGGGCGACGGACGACATCTACGCGCTAGGCGCGACGCTGTATGAGCTGCTGACCAGCAAGCCGCCGTTTTACACCGGGGACATCCTAAGCCAGGTGCGCAACAAAGATCCCAAGCCGCTGGCGGAGCGGCTCACCGACTTGGAACTGAGCAATGACATTCCCGCCGACGTGAGCGTGCTGGTGATGGCGTGTCTGGCGAAGGATCCGGCTCAGCGACCGGCGAACGTAGCGGCGGTGCTGGCCACGCTCAACGCGCTGCCGCCTGACACGGCAACGTCAGCGTCAACGAGCCAGCCGCCCGCGCAGGCCGAAGCGCCGCCAGATTACGCAGTGACGCTGCCGGAGCCGCGTTCACCCAGGCCCCCACCGCCCAGGCCGACGGCTTCCGAGGAACCACCGCCCCGCGAGTTGATCACCCTGCCGGGGCATGAGGAGCCGCCACGTCCCGCAGAGCCAGCCGCAGCTACTACGGACACGGGGGAACCCCCTGCCCAGCCAGTTGAAACTTCCCCGCCGCCCGATGTCGTCCCGGTCCCACCGCCCGCGCCACCGCCGCGTAGGGGACGGCTCGTGGCAGGAATTCTGGTGGCCTTGGTGCTGGGCTTGGGCTTCGGCATTTACCAGTCGTGGGAGGGCAAGCCGGGCCCGGCCATCGCGAAGACCAACGCTCCCCCAGTGAAGCCGTCCCAATCGGAACAGGAGACCATGCGCAAGGTCATTGCGAACGCGCCGCAGCAAATCGCGACCAAAGGGGCGACTGCGTTAATGCCCGCTGCCAGCGCCAACGCAGCCACGCAGCCACCTCCGCCTGCGAACCAGCGCTGGACGAATAGCTTGGGCATGGTGTTCGTGCCGGTGCCGGGCACGGAGGTGTTGTTCAGCGTGTGGGATGTGCGGGTGCAGGACTATCAGGTGTTTGTGAAGGCGATGGGCTGGCCTTGGTCTAAGCCGGGCTTCGAGCAAGGCCCGACGCATCCGGCAGTGCATATAAGCTGGGATGACGCTCAGGCGTTCGCGAAGTGGCTGACGGAAAAAGAGCGGCAGGCCGGCAAGCTGGCGACGAACCAGAGCTACCGGCTGCCGATGGACTGGGAGTGGAGCGTGGCGGTAGGATTAAACGAGCCGAAGATGGGGACGCCCAGAGAGAAGAACATGAAAATCGAAGCGGTTTATCCGTGGGGCAACCAATGGCCGCCCCCGAAAGGCGCCGGTAATTATTCGGACCAAACCGCCAGAGAAGAGAACTCAGGCGTTAACAACACCTACATTGAGGGTTACGACGATGGTTATGCTTGGACCTCGCCTGTGGGGAGCTTCACCGCGAACGCGTTTGGCTTATACGACATGGGGGGGAACGTGTGGCAGTGGTGCGAGGACTGGTTTGATGCGGAGCAACAATACCGTCTGCTGCGCGGCGGCTCGTTCGACTTTGGCATACGGGGCAACTTGCTGTCCTCGCACCGCAGCGTCAGCGTAGCCAAAAACAGTGTGCATCGTTATGGCTTTCGAGTTGTGCTGATGGCGGATGCTGCGCCGGCGGAACCCAAGCCAAAGGAAGCGGTGGTTGCGCCAGCGTCGCCAGCATCGCCGGCCGCCGCCACCAAAGAAAGCCCGTGGACCAACAGTTTGGGAATGAGATTTGTTCCGGTGGCGGGCACGGATGTGCTCTTCAGCATCTGGCACACGCGCGTGCAGGACTTTGAAGCATTCGTGGAAGACACGGGGCACGACGCCACGAAGGAGATGTATTCACTCAAATCAGACGGCTGGAAGCGGCGGGGCGACACCTGGAAGAGTCCGGGCTTTGCCCAAGGGCCGACACATCCGGTGTGCGGGGTGAGCTGGGAGGATGCGCAGGCTTTCTGCAAATGGCTGACGGAGAAAGAGCGGAAGGAAGGAAAATTGACAGCGAGCCAGAGCTACCGTTTGCCGCAAGATTGGGAGTGGAGCGTGGCGGTGGGGTTGAACGAGGCGCGGGCGGGGACGCCGAACGACAAAGATCAAAAAATCAAGGACGTGTATCCGTGGGGGACGGCGTGGCCACCGCCGAGCGGCGCGGGTAACTTCGCCGGGGAGGAGGCGAAGGACGCGGACTGGGCTTCAACTTACGGAGTGATTGAAGGGTATCGGGACGGCTTTGCTCGGACTTCGCCGGTAGGCAGCTTTAAGGCGAACGCGTTTGGGCTTTACGACATGGGCGGGAACCTGTGGCAGTGGTGCGAGGACTGGTATGACACTGACCAGGCGTATCGCGTGCTGCGTGGCGGGGCGTGGGATCGCAACTCGCCTACCCGTCTGCTCTCGTCCAGCCGCTACTACCTTCAACCCGACCGTCGCGTCGGCGCTCTCGGGTTTCGTTGTGTGTTAGTTGGGGGTGGAGCAGTGAAATGATCCGCCGAGAAGCACAGGAGCTACGCAGCACGAGGCAATTATGAAACCACTGGAACCCGCCGAGATCGTCCGTTGGTTCCGCCAGAAGGCGGCGGAATTCAACGCCATCGCGGATAATCTTGAGCAGACCTTCAAGCCCGATGGCACGCCGCTGCCGGTAGCTGTGGGGCTCCCAGCACCCCACCGTTCCGCCGTGGGATTGGAAAAGTTGCGGCAGTTTATTCTGGCCCGCCGCGCGGCCAGGTTGCGGGAGATCGCCGATCACTTCGATTGCGACATCGAGGAAGTGCGCAGCCTCGTCGCTGCGAATCCGGAGGCGCTCCGCGTTTCTCCCCGAGGATTGATCAAAGTCAGGCCGAGTCCAACGCCGGAACCGCCGGCTGTCGCGCCCGTCGCCGGCCCCCGTGAGTTCACGGCTTTGCTGAAAGTTTCCCGCGCTCGGTTGGGCAAGGCACCGGGTGCAAGGGGCGAATAGCTGCCGCTGCGACTCGCGTCGTCTCCGCCCCGGCGGGGCCGATGAAGGTAGCCGGTGGGAAGCGGAGCGCACCCACCGGTCGGCGGCCACCCAACCATCGCGCCCCAGCGGGGCGCATGAACTCTGGGGCAAACCTCAGGCGCTCCCTCCGGGGCGCGGCCCGGGGCGGCCTCCATCCGGTGGGTGCGCTCCGCTTCCCACCGGCTACCTTCAGCCGCGCCTCCGGCGCGAACGCAAGCCTCTATTCCACTGAAAACAGCGAGGATCCCGAAGAATCAGCCCCGTCCTTCCCCGGCGCACGTTATTCAGAATCACGCTTCAACCAAGTGCGCAGGAGGAAGAGCGTGGCGAAGCCGAGGGCAAGCCAGAGCGGCAACTGCGGAACGGGACAGGCGGGCCAGAGCTTGAGCACCGCCAAACCCAAGCCCGTCCCGACGAGCACGCCCAAGCCGAGCCAAACGAGCGACCGCACCACGAATTTAAGCAGCGCGTGCAGCAGCCAGAAGAGCACGGCTCCGATCACCGTGCCGAATGCCAGGCATTGCGGAAGCGGCTGACCCGGCGTCTGAATCGAGAACAGTAAGCCCAATCCGGCCCCCACAACCATCCCGAGGCCGACGGCAAGCAGCGTGGTGATCACGAAGATCATTCTGGCGAAGGTGGCAGAGGCCCGCAACCCCGCGCAGGCCCGCAGCGGGGTCAAGCGCATCTCAGCTTCTTGCGGCGTAACGGCTCTCTCATTAGCACCCGGCTTCAGCCGGGTGTCAGCGGAAGTGAACCGGCCCAAACCGTTTCAACGGTTTGCCCGGTCGGCGGGTTGCTTCCACGAACCCAAGCCGTTGAAACGGCTGCGCACGCGCATTTCCCTGACACCGGGCTGAAGCCCGGTGCTAATGAGAGGTTGCAGGAAACTGAGCTGGCCCGCGCGACTTGCGCCGCTTCCATGCGCTCGACAGGCAGGGCTGGTTGCAAGCATAGTAACCCACATCGCATCATGCTGAAAATAACCTGGGACTACAGAGGAATGAAGTCGGAGTTTCAGCTCGACCGGCTGGATTTTATCGTTGGCCGAAGCGATGCGAGCGGCGTGGCGCACGTGCAGTTGAACCTTGATCCGCTCGTCGCACCGCAGCACGCGCGCGTGTGGAAGGAGGACAGTGTCTGGTGGGTGGAAGATCTCGGGAGCAAGAGCGGAACACTTGTGGACTGTGTCCGCATTCTGGAGCGGCAGGAGGTGGTCCCAGGCAGCCTCGTCAAGGTGGGCAACTCCAGCCTGACATGGCAGGAGATTGAGACAGAAACGGCGCTTATCATCGCGGAATTGCAGACACCAGTGGCGGAGGGAATTCGACTCTCGCCCCGTCCCGGCTTCACGAACACCCAGTCACCGCTGGGGCTGCCGCCCGCGCAGGTGCAAGCGACGGTGATCGAGCAAGCGCCGGTCTTGATCTCCTCGAGGATCGAGGGCCGGGACAGCACGCTGGTTTTTTTCGACACCACGCGGCCCGACGCGCAATTGCGGCTGACGCAGTTGATGGAGTTGACGTTGCTCCTCGCGGGCGAGGGGGATTTGCAAACGATCTGCCGCCGCGTGCTGGACCGCGTGTTGAAGTTGATCCCCGGCGCGGAGCGGGGCGCGTTCCTCGTGTATGATCCGGCGACAAAGAAGCTGGCCCTGCGCGCCAGCGCGCCGCAGGACCAGCCGCCGTTGAGCCGCACGCTGGTGAAGAAGGCGGCGGGCGACGGCTGTGGTTTCATCTGGAACGAGGGCGACCAGCGAATCACGCCCAGCGAGAGCATGAAGCGCATCGCCATCATGTCGGGCCTCTACGCGCCGCTGATGTGGCAGGGCGAGGTGATGGGGGTGTTATGCCTGGATAATCCCAACAAGCCGCGGGCCTTCAACGACGAGGATCTGCGCTTCCTGATGGCAGTGGCGCACTACGCGGCGGCAGCCATCGCCAACCACCAGATGCGGGCGAGCCTGCGGAATTACTCGACGACGCTGGAGCGGCTGCTGACGAATTTCTCCCCGAAACTGCGGAACAAGCTCGTTGAAAAGGCGAGCACTGGTGGCCTGGCCCCCGGCGGTGAGCGCTCGGATGTCACGCTGCTCATGTCTGACTTGCGCGGCTTCACACGTGTGTGCGCGAATCTGCCAGTCGAGGATGTGGTGGCCATGCTCAACGAGTATTTCTCCGCCTATGTGCAGATCATTTTCGACCACGGCGGCACGGTGGACAAGTTCATCGGCGACGCGATCCTTGCAGTGTTCGGCAGCCCGGAAGCGGACCCGCAACAACACCGAAATGCGGTTCAGGCTGCGCTGGCGATGCAGGCGGCCACACAGATGATCAACCAGCGGCGTCAAGCGGCGAAGCTGGAGACGTGCGACCTTGGCATCGGGATGCACAGCGGGCCAGTCATGCACGGGTTCATCGGAGCGGCGGAGCGGCTTGAGTTTACCGTCATCGGGGACGCGGTGAACGTGACCGCGCGCGTGTGTGAGGGCGCGGGTGCGCGGCAGACACTCGCTACGGAGGAATTGCGAGCATACATCCGCGAGCAGTTCTGGACGAAGGAAAAGTGGATCACCGTCAAACACTCGACGCCGATGCAGGTGTGGGAGGTCGCCGCAGCAGACGCCTCTGTTCGGGGCTGACCCGAAGCACCCCAGCGAAGCTTGGCGCGTGCAAGAACGATGCGGCGTTCTCAACCGATCATTGCCCGCCTTCGACTTTGATTCGGAACGGCGTAGGATTCTTGAAGGTTTGGGTTTTTCCCTCGACGATGATCGTGAACTTGCCCTTCGGCACGACGGTGGTGAAGGTTCGGCCGGTGGTTTGAACACGCTGCCCCTTGGCGTCATACCATGCCAACACGTCGAACTTTGCCGCCGCGTTCTTCAGGTTCGAGACTTCGTATGTCACCTTGAATCCGTCACCCACGGGCTCGGGATCACCCACCGGAGTGATGTCGAGAATCCAGTCTGTCCGAGAGGCGGTGTCCACGCTCTCTTGCATGGTATAGCCTCCGCCGGAACGGGGCAGGAACTGCCGAGTCAAGCGCGCTTCGGAGCTTAAGCGCCCGCCCTTCTCGTCCGCGTAAGTGGCCCGCGTGCCCTCGCTGGGATCCGCGCCCCCAGACCAGATGTCCACCAAGTTGCCATTGGCATCGTAGACTTTCGATCCTATCTGGGGGACGCCTCCAGAGGGGATGTTGGCTGGCGGCGGTGATGTGGGGGTTGTGCTTGGGGCTGGGGCAGGGGAAGTCGTCGTTGCAACTGTGGTTGGTGAGCCGACCGAAGGGATCCCCGTGACACCACTTGCTGCACTGCGGAGTTGCTCCAGCAAAGCATTTAACGCGGCGACGACACTGGGATTATCTTTGTATTTTTCCTTGAGAGCTTCGAGGGCAGCCGTGTTTCCGCTCCGGAATGCAGCATCAGCAGCTTGCGCGTCCTCGGAGGTCATCCCCAACTGTTGCAAACCTTGAGCCACGCCCAACCGCTGGAGGAGAGCCGCCAAGGCCTGCTTCGCCTCCGTGCTGTTTGGGTTCTGTGCTGCGAGCTGGGCGACAGACCGAATGTCGCCGGCAGCAAAGGCAGCCGCCAACTGGCTAGCTGCGGCTGGCGTCAATCCACCCGCGACCGCTTGATCAATGAACGCCTGACGGTTCGCTGGGTCATTAGGATTTCCGAAGAACGCACGTGCAGCTGGCGAAACGGCAGCGAATCCTCCCGGCCCGGTGCCTGTGCCGACTCCACCATTGATCTCGTTCGATTTGATCGCGCGCCCCTCGGCTTCGGCTTGGCGTAGCAACCCCTCGATTTTCGGCAGCATCGCCTCACCACCGTCAATGACTTTCGAGGAAATGTTGGACTTGTAGAAGTTAAACGCCGCAAACGGGCCGTTCTTCTCTGCAAAGACCCGGATTTCGTCCTGTAGTCCATACGCTTGATTGTTGTAGTTCGTGTATTTGGCAAAGTAGCCATCGCGGGTGCTCTTCAGCACGAAGAAGCCGGTCAAGTTCGCGATCTCAGTTGGATGGTCCCTCATCAAGCTCAATGTTACGTCCACGCGAAGTTGGGCGAGGATGAGGTTGTTCTCACACATGTCCTTGCGCCCAGCGAGGAACCGGTTTTTGGCATTTGACAACTGGTTGTGTCCGTCCTTGATGTAGAAATCGAATTTAAGTTGCTTGTTAGAGACCTGCTTGGTGCGCACTTGCACATCAGCCGTGGAGACTGGCCCGGGTGCGGCTCCGGGTGGTGGTGTCTGCCCTTGTGAAGTATGGGACGCGGCTATCAGCACCAAACCAAGCACGAGTGAGAGGTTCCGTTTTTTCATAAGCGTGGGGTGTGTTTAGCAATGGATGGCGAGAGCTTCAAGTGAATTCATTGCACCCCGGACGAGGAGTCGCCTGAGTATTCGTTCACGAATCCTTCTAGCTTGAGGTTTTGGAAGCGAACCGTGAAATTGCTGTTCGAAAGTTTGGCACTCAGGGTGAGTTCCACGTCCGTGAGGCCGGTCTGCGGCAAGAGTTTGACGGCTTGGACGGTGACGCCGGCACCACCTTCCACGAGCAGAAAATTCTCCGGCCTCTCCCCTGCCTTGTCCAGCCGGCCCCGCAAGGTGAGCAGGATTTTCATGCCGTCGGGTGTGAGTTCCGCAGCTTTGAGCGGGCGCACGCTGTAAACGAGGCTTGAGTTCTTGAAGTCGTATGTGGTGTCAGCGGCGGGCTTGTTACCCGCGAGATCCGTCACGCCGGGGTAGCCGATCTTGAAGCTTCCGGCGTCCAATCCGTCGGGGAATTTGAGCCGCACCACCGTGGGAGAAACGACCTCTGGCACGAAACGTTTCGCGTAGTCCGCGCCCGTGTTTGCGACCTTGAGCGAGAAGCTGGCCGCCAACCGGGCCGGGTCTGCACGCAAGTCCTCGCTGAAGGTGAGGCGCAACGAATTGGAAACTGAGGAGACATCGAGCAGCTTTGGCGGCGTGGTATCAGCGGTGCCGGTGAACGTGAGCGGCGCGTTGGTCGTGAGGCCTTCGCCGGCCTTCGCGGTCGGGTCGCGCAGCTTGATGATCTGCAGGACGTAGTTCGACCCCGGCTGCAGCGCGGAGTTCGTGAAGACCAGTTCGACCGAGCGGTCATCCAGCGGGACGACCGCGCCGATCTGGAGGCCGTCAACCTTGTAGCTTGCGGCGCTGGAGAGAAACTGGCGCGGCAGGGCCTTGTTGAAGACCACCTGCGCGCGATACTGCACGTCTCCGGCGCTGACAGTGCGCAGGCGCAGCGGCACCTGCGCATAGACGAAGTTGGTTGAAAGCGCACCGATGGGGTTGCGGCCCTGCGTGGCGTCCGCGACGTTGCTGATCTTGAGCGTGTAGGTGGCGCCGGACTCGAAGGATTTGTCGATCGTCACAATCACCGCGGTCCGGTTGGTATGCAACTGCGCGGATTTGATGACTGCCCCGCCGATCGCGTAGTTCGCAGTGCTCTCGGCACTGATCTTGTCCAGAGGCTCGTCGAACTCGAGTTGAACCGTGTCTGACGCATCCGCACTGGGAGGCGATGGCTGGCCGTTGAGTGAAGGGCCGCGCTTGTCCTTGAAGGCGAAGACCGCGTTGGTGCTCGCGAGTATGTTCCCAAAAATGTCCCGCGCGAGTTCTACTGTAAGCTGGTAGCTGACGCCATCAGCCAGTGGCGGCGAAAGAGGATCCAGCTCGATCATTACCGCGTTTGGTCCAACCGCCTTGGGCAAGCGGACTTTGATGTCCTTACCGTCGCGCCGCAGGGTGAATTTTCCCAGCACATTGGGCGGCGGCGTTGCGGTAGCGGAGCCGAACAATTTGTCCCCGAGTCGTGCGCTGAACTGAATGCGAATCAAGTTACGCCGATTTTCCGGATCATTCGCCGCGTCGTTGACGACATCAATTCCCGTCACCAGCAACTGACGAGGCCAAGCGCGGAAACCAGCCACACCAGCCCCGACGAGCATCGCCATGAGCACAAAGATGGCTGTGCCGACGATTGCCCAGTTGATGAGCTTTAATCCTTCCACTACCGTCTTTGGATTGATGGTGGCACCCGCTTCGGCGGAAGGAACAGCGTCTGCCGGCTGCGCGACCGGCAACCCAAGGGTGGCGTCGTCCGTGAGACAGATGCATTCTCCTTCGGCGTAGAAAAATCGTTCGTGTCGTTTATGCTGCGCCAGGGCAGTCTCGTATTCAGCACGCTTCTCCGCAGCCTTGGCGGTTTGTTCGGTGGTTTTGGCCTCTGCCTCGGCGCGCTCGACATCCGCGAGCAAGCCATCCAGTTCCTCCATGTCCAAGACGTCGGGTGGCGGGCAAAGAACCAGAAGTCGGCCGTCCAGGGGTCTTCCCCGCACTAGGTAAGCATCAGCGCGTAGCTGCGGGTTCGGCAGCCGGAAACCGCGGCGCAACTCTGACTCGTAAGTCGCCGGGGCTCCCGTGACAGCGCGCGCGGGCCGCACCGACGCGTCGGCACCTGGCGCACAGATCGCACAGGTGCATCCCTTTGAGTGGGCCTTTCGGTAAAACTCGCGGGACACGCTGCGGAACTCCTCCACTCGCTTGCGGGGCATCGGGCGCAAGGGCCGCGTCTTTCCGAGTGCGAGTATGCCTGTCTTGACCTCCTCACGTAGGAGCTGGCCGCCCACCATGCGTTGTATGTGCGTAACTTTGCCCTCGGGATTCAGGACGGGAAACGCCAGAAAGTCTCGAAGCGGGTCGTTCGCGAGCGCGAACTGTAGTCCCTCGCGGAAGATGCGGTTCCACTTGATGCGGCGGCTCGCAAGTTTCCCAACAACAGTCAGTGCAGCACTGGCGTCTGCTGCCTTTGGGACGACCACGGGCATGGCACCGGCAGCGGGTTTGGGTGCAGGCACGGGCAGGCCGAGCTCCTTGTCGGCTGTGAGGCAGAGGCATTCCTCAGGCGTGTAAAAAAAGCGCGCATATTGCTGATGCAGCGCCTGAGCGGCCGCACACTCCGCGCGCAGCTGCTCGACTTGAGTCTTGTCCTCGGCGGTCTTCGCGTTCTTCTCAGCCCACTCCGTATCCGAAATAAGGTGCGCAATTTCCTCTTGATCCTTCACTGCGGGAGGAGGGCAAAGCACGAGCAACTGACCGTCTGACGGATGGCCGAGCACCATGTAGGCATCCGGGCGCCGCTCAGGATCCGGCAATCGGAAGCCACGCCGGACATCCTGCTCGAAAGTGAGCGGGCTGGACCCGTGTGCGAGGCGGTAGAACTCTTCTGCGACACTCAGGAACTCTGGCAGGCGACCGACTGGCATGTCCTTCAACGGAGATGCCTTTGTCCGCTCGCTCCATCGGCACCCTACCTCGACGGCTTCATATTGACCGTTTGCCAGCCGCTGAACGTGGGTCATTTCGCCGTCCGCGTTGAACACCGGAAAAGCCAGGTAGGCGGCGAGCGGGTCGTTCTTCGCAAGGCACAACTCGATGCCTTCGCGGAAGAGGCGGTTCCAGCTCATCGAGCGGGCGCGTAGTTGGGAGGCTACTGTTTTGACGCTGGGGTCGGCAGACCACAATGGCAGCGCGCTGCCCTTCTTCTTCTCGCAGCCCCACAAGATCATCAATTGCGGCGCGAATCGTTCGCCCGTCACCCAATAAGCGTCCGGCTCTTCATTGGGATCGGGCAGGCGGAATTCACGGCGGAGTCGTTTGTTGGCCTCATCCATGCCGGCCGAGCCTTGGAGAAATTGGTCAGCTGCGGCTTCAAATGCCTTAATGGCTCCCTCGTGCAGATAACACACCGGTCTCTGGCCAGGCCGGTCCGAATATTTGATGTCGCCGACGCGTTCGCCGACGACGGGCAGGAGCTTGGCGTCCGCGAGGTATTTGGCGAGCGCCTCGCGGGGGTGCCGGACGAGCTGCTGGTTGAACGCAAAATCCAGATAGGATCCGCCGATGGCGGCGGTGTGAATAAAGTAAGGACTGCGCAGCCGCCGAACCGGCAGCGAGCCGGCGGCGGCCCGCTCCACTGGGCTAGTTTTTGAGTTTGTGTTCATGGGGTGTCAGCGGGCGATAACCCGGGCGGGGACCAGAACGCGCGCGCGCGGCTCCACGTTTTCCTTCACGATCCAAGAAAGCGGTTCCTTGACAGTCATCCGGCTGCCCAATCCGCCATCGTCTGTGGTCATGCTGTCCAAGTCGAACGGCTCACCCTCAAGGGCGAGCACGATTTCCAGGGGTGTGTGCTCTGTGGCAAGGAGTTCATTCAATGCCTCCCGCCACGCAAGCGCGGCGTCCAGCACGGGTTCTTTGGCACACTTCCAAAAGCGGTAAGCGCTGCTTCCAAGCTCGTCCACGGCTTGCGCGAGCGGGCGCAAATGTTCTGGGCGACGCAGTGCGAGGTTGAACCGAGCTAGCGCCAGCCAGAGTTCGCAAGCCCCCGACTCGGCGTCGGCAAGCCGATCTTCGATACGTGTCCGCCACACTGACAGGGGCCCATCCAAAAAGAGTGGCGGCCAGATCAAGCGTGTCATGATGTCATGTTGCGCGCTCGCTTCGCGGAGCCGGGCGTCTATGAAGGTCAGCCGATTCTCCAGTTCCGCAAGAGTCAGGCACAATGTCGTGCGCGCCGTGTCGGCAGCGTCGGAGTCCATCGCAGTCGCCACCCCAGCCTCGCTGCCGCCGTTCCTTACGTTTTCATTGAGCGCGGCGCGCGTCTTCCTGTGAAACTCCTCTGCTTGCGCCCGCCAGACAGCGGTCATCTCGCCGATCACCCGCTCGGCGAGTCCTGGGGGCCTGCCCGGCCCTGTGACATGACTAGTTTCGGTGGCGACGGCGCTCATGCTTTTCGTGATGGGCGGGAGATCCTGCTATGAACGGTGACTTGTCTGCGGCGGCTGTTGTGGGCTCAAGATTTGGTGGGTGGCTTGGGCAGCGTGACTTCGAGTCGCGGGTTGTCGAGCCAGAACTCGCCATCCTCCTCGTTTAAGGTGTTCAACTCCAGACGGACATCCGTGATCTGAATCTCCAGCCCGCCGGGAAGGCTCGCAACGCTAGCCAACTCCAACATGTCACCCTTGCCCTTGATTGACCGCCAGCGGAAAACTACGTGCGCCTCAGCCATCGGTTGCAGTGGCGGGACTGGCGGGCTCCACACCAGCCGATACACGGGCGATGGCTTCACCAGCGCGTCGCGCACGACCTGCCGACCGATCCATTGTGGAACGGCGAGGTTAAGGCGCATCGGTGCGCTGAGTTTTTCGAGTTCCTCTGCGCCGCTGCCCGCGCCAGGGCTTGGCGGATAGTCAGCGGGGCCGAACATGAGCTTATTACGATTGAAGAACTGTCCCGGTGCGCCAGCTTCTGGCATGATGCCCCAATAGGCGTTCCGCACAAAGGTCTCCGATTGATCCATGTGGATCGAGAAGCCGGGCACTCGGTTTTGGGTGTGGTCCTGATACAGCGCGGCTCCGACCACGGTGCAAGTCTTGGCATCGGTAATCCGGCCTTCCTTGTCAGCGGTGGCAAATTCGGATGGATACCAATCGCCCGCAGGGTAGTCCTTGACGCGTATGATGCGCTGGGGCAGCAGGGGGAAAGTTTCCGTGATCAATTCGTGAACGCGCGAGAGCTCTGATGGCTTGCCGGAAACGATGAGGAGGTGGCAGTTGTAGCGGCCGATGAGTCCTCCCAGCGCGCTGAACAGAGGGCCAAATACGTCATCAACGATCCGCTCGAGAGTGTCGTTTTGGAAACTGAGCGTGACGTCGTCCGAGAAGACCTTGTTGCTCGCCATATCGAGGCGGCTGCGTTCATTCGGAAAGTGGTGGAGAATGATCTCGACGCACAACAAGTTGAGTTCGGCGAGAGCTTCCTTGGGAATGATGCGTGCCTCGATACAGTCGCGAATATTGACTGACTGCTTGCCTTCGGTGCGGCCGGTTCCACCATCGGAATCCCGACGCTTGGCCAGACCCTTGAGCAATAGGTTCACGATGGGGATGAACAAGAGGCGCACGATGCGCGCCAGCCTCCGCGAGGCGGAGGACGCGGCACCGCCAATCTCCGTGATGCGCGTGTCGCGTGGCTTGCGAAAGAGGATTTCCAGTTCCGCCGCTGCGAGATCCTGGGGCGTGCCCGTGCCCGCCTTCGAGGCGCGGAACCATTCCGGAATGAGGAATCGCTCGATGAGTTTCTTGACGACGATGTCGCCAGCGACAGGCCAGCCGTCGCGAAACAACAATTGAGGCCGGAGTTGTGTGCGAATCTGACCGCCGCTGCGGTATTTGATGATCGCGACATCCGTCGTGCCACCTCCGATGTCGAGGTTCATCACCACAGCGCCATCGGGCTCGCCGTGTAACTCGATCCACTTGTCGGCCTGCCCGGCCAGCGCCTGAATCTGTGAGTAAAGGATCGGCAACTGGGAGCTGACAGCTTCGTCCAGATTTTGACCGCCCAGTTCGGGACGGCTGCCTCCGTCCATGGTGGAACCCCAATGCTCCGGTTCGAACCGGGACATTGTGTAAAGGTTGATGGCCCGCTGCCACTGGCGGAAATACAGATCGCGCTCCTCAAAGGTCCAACCCGTGGGATACGTCACACGCACACTGCGGAGCCGACGGGGCGTTTGCTCGTTCCGCCGGCCGGCCAAGTGAGCTTCGGAGTTCATCTGCCGATGCGCGGCCTCCAGCAGGGCTAATGCGAACCAGCAGACCGCATCGCTGTTCGAGTAGGCCGGCGGTGCCTGTTGCTTGAAAGGCACCAAGCCGCTGGCTTCCGTCGGCTTGATCACGAGAGAGCTCCGGTCGGTGTGCAGATCCGACCCGCCCGGGGCCATGAAATGTCGGAACAAGCCGCGCAGCCGAACGAAGGGTTGGCCGATATCGGGATCGGGCTGGTTGGGGACTTGGAACCAGTATTGCGTGCCCTCGGCAGTGCCGCGCCCTACGGTGCTCCAGACGTATCTTTTCGGGGAACTAAGAAAGAATGGAAAGTCCTTGGTAAGGTTCGCGTTTGCGAAAACGGTGGTGACACCTTGCTTGGATTTTCCTCCACCAATCAGCGCAGGGGAAAGTTCCGTGAAAGTGTGCGGCAGGAAATATTCGAGCAGCCAGTCTTTGGAGCCGCTTCCGAATTCGTGCTCGTTACCCTGCCGGATAACCCCCTCCGGCTGGGTGTCACCAAGACCTGGATCCAGATGCCCGAAAAGGGTTTCATGCAACAGGAACCAGGAATCAATGATCGCCAAATCGCTCTGCTCGCTGGCGGCCCAGATCAAGGATTTCGGCAGTCCCTGCCGTGGGCTGGCCGGCGTGAGTTCCATGCCGCGCGGATTGATTTTGAGCACTCCCAACCGTTCGCTCAATGCCACGCGCTCACCTTCCGGCGGCGCTTCCAACAGCACGGCTGCCGTGCGCGTGTTGCCCAAGTCCACGATCAAATCCACTTTGACCGGGTGCTCTGCGGCCGAGCCTTTGAAATGAATGCGCAAATCCACGTCGCAGGTCGTGTCCCCCAAGGAGAACGAGGTGATCTTCTCAATGTGTCCATCGTTGGGATTGGCGAGCCTTTCCTGGGCGTAAGGGAAATACGGGGGCACGTCCGGATCGGGCTCGCATGGCTCGGTGTAATACAGTGTGCCCCTGGACCACGGGCCGAGGTTCGATTCCACCCCGATCGTGATGACGGGGCGGTTCTTGCTTTCCGCGTCGGTCCAGAGGCGGAAACGCAGCCAAGGGTGCGCGGCGCTCCATGGTTGAAACTGCCGAGAACCTTGTTGCACAAGCCGAATGAGATCCGCCTCCTTGCCACCCAGCAGTTCCGCCAGCGGGCGCGTGAAGAACTGGTGACCCGTGTTGGCGAAGACGCTTAGAACGAGAGGAGACATAGGCAGAGATTCATTCGACTGCGCTGTCCGTATCTTCGGCGCCGCCGGGCACCACGTTGAACCGGTGGCAAAGGTCGCGAAGCTCCTGGGTTCCAGGCACGTCCACCTTGACCATCATGCGTGCGGGGCCGTCTATGAGCTCAGGAAGACGGAGAGACAGGAAGGGTTCGAGAAAAATCGAGTAACTCGGCGCCTTGGTCTCTTCGTCCAACTCGACGCGACCGGGCTGACCGACGAGGGCGTTTGCCATGCGCACGGCGAGGAAGGGCAGGTGATTGCCACGCGGAGCAATATGGAACCAGTCTTGGTGGCCCGCCCCCGCATCCTCCTTCACCCACCGCGCGATCTCCATCAATTCCTCTGGCGAGATGGATTCGACTAAGCCAGTCAGCGATGCCTCCACAAGGGCTGGGCTAGTTAATCCGAGCAAAGTCCACTCCGGCCGTGCGCCTCGCGGATCTGCGGGCGTCTTAGCACCTTCACGCCAACGGGCGGTCTGTTTGCGAACCCAGCCGTGGTATTGCTGCCGGATGAAGTCGGGTGTGATCGCTGCGTTCGTAGTAGGCAATATATCGAGGTCTCGGTAGTCCACGTTCAACAGGTCACGCAACGCCAGATTGAGGCGGCGCATCTCGGCTTCGGGCAGTAAGGCCTTTTCCCCGTCCCGCTCGGGCTGCACAGCGGAGGAGAGGCTGGCTTGAAAGCGTTCCAAACTCTCCCGCCGCAAATCTCGCGGCTCCGAGGGGGGGATCATGAACTCACCTTGCAGTAACCGTTCGAGCCGCTCGGTCTCCCGCTGCGTGATCTCCGAAAGTATCTGCCCGCGATTGATCCCGCCACCCGCGCGCCGGTCCGCCTGGCTGGCCAGCGTGGTGACGAGAAACTCCGCGCCGCCCTTTTTTCGGTCTTCGAGCATGTTCCGCAGCGACTTCAGCCCCGGGTCGCGGAGCAAATCTTCGCGCTCCTTCTGGACCCACTCTCGATTTATGTCCTGCTTGCACCGGACAAGATTTTCGCGGGTCTTCTCGGTGCTGAACTGTTTGAGCAAGTCTTCGTCGCGCAATGCCACGCTGAACATTTTGTCCGTGTCAAAACCGTTCCAGTCCGCAGGCGCGCCGCGGCCAGCGAACTTGTAGTAGTTCAGCGCACAGGTCTGCCACACGACGCTCGGGCTCGACGCCCTGCCAAGCGAGCCGATCACGTGAGTCTTCGTGGTGAACCAATCCTTGTTCTGCCGCAGAAGCGTCTCGTGTGTGTCGAAGAGTTCCTTCCACCAAGTAAGCCCGAGGTTTAGCGGGAGCGGGCTGCGGCCACCCAGCTCGGGATTGTATTCTGGCGCCATGCAGCGCCACCAGGTGTTCAGTCCGGCGCGAATCTGGTCTGCTTTGGCCAGGGTGTGCTTGTCCAGGAAACACAGGATCGTGAAGCCATCGATCGCAAGCCGCCGCGCGTAAGAGCTAACGATGGAGGCCGTCTTGCCGTTCTTGACAATGGCCCGGAAGAACACGCCGGCCGTGAAGTTTTGCTCCGGGATGAGTCCGGTTTTTTGCGTCTCGCTCAAGTTCGGCCAAGGAACGATCTTCTGTGCGGAACTGGCGGGGTTATTGGAGACGCCGGGGAAGTCCAGCAAGTCCGAGCCTCGCAAGAACTGTCGGAAAGTTTCGGACTTCACGTTGTCCACGTTGATCGGCACCACGATCTCCCACAGCAAAGCCTGGAACAACGCCAGATCCTCCGCGCTCGAAAACACCCGGGCTCCGTTTTCCGATATCTTGAAGATGACCGCGTCGCCTCGCTCGTCGGCCACGATCTTGGGCAAGCCCCTCGCACCGCTTTCGACATCTTCGTGCAGCGCCATGTCCAGTAGCGACGCGGCCACGCTGAGGTTGCAGAAGATTGTCTTCCCAGACCAGCGCTTGTGAATGTCGGCCAGCTTGGCCACAAGCTTGAAGTAATAGGCTGTGAGCGGCGGTGCTCCATCCCATAAGATGCGGGAAGCAAAATCCCGCGCACGCTCCGGCGAACATAGCAGGCTTTTCTGAGTGAGCAGCGAGTTAATGAGCCCTTGCCAGTCCTCACGCCCGCGCAGCGCGTCAAACCGTGGCACACTATCTTGGATGAGGGCGCCCAACACGTCGCACAAGCGATGCACGACCTCGTAAGCTTCACGGTTGTGCGTGTCCTTCGGACCCGTCGGAAATTCCTCGTTGAACCGGTCCAGGGTGCTGAGGAATTCCTCTCTCGTCCAGACCTTGTGCTTCCAAGTCACGCCGCCGCTCACGTCTTCTGGTTTGCCCAAGCAATCGCTGTCGTAGCCCATCGCCAGCAGGCGCATCACATCCGTCTCGTCCCCGAAGCGCATCTCGTTGGGATAATCCGGGAACCGCACATGGTGCGCGCCCGCGCTGCCGTCGAGCGAGCCGCACACAAACCGGCTCAGGACGGCCGAGGCGTCCTTCCCCCCGTTGTAGGGATTTAGCGACACGACGTCGGACCCGATCACCGGCACCTTGCTGGGCGGCACATCGAACACGCACTGCAGGCCGCCTGGCCAGTAGAGGCCGGAGAGCTTGCCGTCCACGGGCTTCTTGCTATCCGGGTCGCCGCCCTCCTGGTCTTCCCATAATTTCTCGTCGAGGAAATTACTCAGCAAGGTGGATTTGCCCGTCTGCGAGGGCCCCCATATGGCGAAGGCGGGCCGGAGGCTGGCCGAGGCTGTGCGTGCCTGCCCGAGGTGGTTCCGCACATCGCACAAATCCCGCAGCCAGCCGTTGAACTCCAAGGCGTAGTTGCCCTTGCGTTGCTGGCCGTGCTGCCAGAACCATTCGGTGAGCTGTTCGGAAAAATCCAGTGCGTCAGTCGTGTCCAGTGCCATGCTTTACCCTGTTGTTGTTACCGCCCGCCCAACAATCACCCACCCGATTTGTCTCGACTGCGGAAATCTGAGAGGGGACTTCGCACCCCACACCCGGGTGTTCTCCCAAGAAGGATAAGGTTCACCGCAGCGGTGGTTCATTTGATTATCCAATCATCTCGTGCCGATGGGCGGCAAGGTAAGCGGCTGGTTTCTCGAGTGCAATTTCAATCGTGCGGTGCCTCCATGAGCACGCAGCTTCGCTCGCTCTACGTTGTCCCCTCGATCCGCAGCGGACCGGTTATCGATTCGACTCGGCCATGAACTCGGCGGTTTTTCCAAAAGATGCGGCATCGCGCTGTTGTAAGACGCCAGTGGATTGGCCAGTGCCACTGAAAATGCTGGGGCTGTTTTGCCTCGGCTGGCTGGGACGCGTGAGTGCCGTGAGATTTCACTACAAACACAGTCTCGTTTGTTCATTTTCCGAGATCCAGAACTGGGCGGAAGCCGGTGGTGTCCGTGGGAATCGAGCCTGGAAACCGGTAACCGGTCACGAAGAAAAACATCGCGTTGGGAAACTTGTCTGGCTCGGTCTTCCACGAGCCGCCGCGCAGCACATGGACCCCGGCCGCCGTAGTGAAGAGGTCGGAACACCATTCCTCGGCATTGCCGCCCAGGTCATAGAGGCCAAATCGGTTCGCGCTGAATTTTCCAACGGGTGCGGTGCCCGCGTAGGTGTCCGTCTTCGCGGCCGGGCCGTAGTTGCCCGCGCCCGGCGGCGGGGTGAAGGAGGTCTGCGGATTGAAGGCGCCCCACGGCCCTTGGTTTTTCGGTGAGTTTTTTAAGCGTTCCGAAGGCGTGGCCCCGACCTCTGAGGTCAGTCCGGCGGCGGCGCTCCATTCTTCATCGGTTGGCAGCCGATAACGCTGCCCGGCTGCGATCATGCCGTTTGCGCGCTCTCGTGTGGTGAGCCATGCACAGAAGTCGTTGGCTGCCTGCCATGAGATGTTTACTGCCGGGTGGGTGTCGCCCTGCGGCCCGGCGGGTGGGGCTGTTTCCGGCTGCCAAGAGAGATCCAGCTCTTTGGCGTAGATTCTGAAATCCTGCACGCGAGTCTCGTGGACGCAGAAGAGGACGTTGCCACTTCTCACTGGAACCCGGGCAAACCCCATGTTGAGCCCGTTTGTCCAACGTGCTGCGTCTGGTGCGGGGGTTTGAAACAGCGCAGTGAGTTTGCGGGCTTCCAAGGTTCGATTGGGCAATCCGGCAACGATCTGCACATTTGTCTTGAACGGCGCATGTCCGGGTAGGCGAAGTTCAACTTCGTGCGAGCCCTCAACCATTTCGAAGCCATCAGTTGTCGAGCCGGTCTGAGGCTGGCCGTCCACCGACACCGTGGCCCCCGGAGGGATGCTGCTGATGTAAGCTCGGCCCATAAACTCGAATTGTAATGTTTGCACTCCGTTTGCTTTCAGCGCGAATGACTTGGTCTTTGCGGGGAGGTTTGCCAGAACCGCGACGAACTGATGCTCGCCAGTTGGCAGGGTCACTTCAAGCGGTTTGGTGGCGGCGGTCTGGCCAAGCAGGTTTGTTCCGCCGAGCCGGATTTGTGCGCCTGCCGGTGTGGATGTGAAACGAAGGCTCCCCTCGTCGAAAATATGATTCACAGATGCTGCTGTGGCGGAAGCCACCTTGACCGGCTTGGTGGCAGTGGCGAGGAGCGAGTTGACCCAAGTCTGTTTGAAGACAACCTGATAGTCACCGGGCGGAACCGGGCGTGCCGCGCCACCCGTGCGGCCCTTGTCGAGTTCTTTGCCTGACGCGTCGAGTAAGCGGAACTCCGCGCCGTCGGGTTTCGATGTCAATGTGACCAAGCCTGGCGGTATGGGAGTTCGCTCCAGATTGATGAACAGGCTGTTGGTGGTGCCGGCCTTGACCGTTGCGCTCATGTTGGTGCGCTTGTGCTCTGCGAGCAGGATGACCAAATCGTATTGGCGCGGTTTCAACCCGCCAAACGTCGCGGGGGCGACTTTTTTCACCACTGAGTCATCCACCGCGACTTCCACCGCTGCTCCCGGTGGCGTGGTCGTGACAACGAAGCCACCCAGAAGCGGCGGCGAGGGCGGCGTGGTGACAGCTTCCCAGACGGGGGGTGGCAAAGCAGTCACCTGACTTCCTCCAATCATGATTTTTGGATGCAGGATGTCCTTGAAGCCATCGTTACGAAGCAACACACGGTAATTGCCCGCTGGCAAGCCGGTCAAATTACTGCGGGCGATTCCGGTCAACGGCGGCAGGTTTGTGTCGAGTGCCGTCACCTCATAGTGCGCATTGACAAACTGCCCAGTGAAGGCGAGCTGCCCCTCCGGAAAGACAACGCGCACGCCCAGACGTTGTCGAGATGCCACAATCGCGTTTGTGCTGAATGGCGAATGGCCCAAACGGCGCACCACAACTTGATAACTGCCAGTGGGCAGGGCAAGGGTTGCGGGCGTGCGCCCGTTAGTGAGGGAGATGCCACCTTGCACGATGGCGAAATCTGAGTCAGCCGGCGTCGCCTGCACGTCCACGAAACCCATTTGGCGCACGAGTGGAAAATTCGTCGTCAGAGTCTGGCCGGCTTGAATGGGAATTGTGTTAGTCACGGTTTCATAGCCGGGCGCGGCGAACTCAAAGTCATAGCGGCCGGGCGGCAGATTGACGAAGGTCCGAGGAGCTTTGCCCTTCACCACGAGGTTTCCCGCGCCAGGAGGTGAACGGAGCGGGCTGATGATTGCGTCCTCAGGCTTGCTCATTAAGAGCAAAGTGCCGCGATCTGGCGGGGGCATTGGAATCACCACAGCGTTAGTCTTGGTTTCACCACCGGGCGGTGGTGGCGGCGGTGGCTTTCGGCGAGCGGCGTAATGGATGAGCAGTCCGGCCACGAACACCACGACCGCCAAGGCAGCCCAGCGGCGGATGGTGCGGGGACGTTCTGCGGCCATCTGTGCGCTAACGGCGCGTGCATGCGCCTGCTTCACCAATGTTAGAAACCGCTCGCGTGTTTCCGGTCGCAGTGCCAACTGCGCCGCTTCGCGCTCAAGATTACGGCGCAGTTGATCCACGTCCTTTTGGGTCAAGGCCGCCTCTGCTTGCCGGGGAAACCGCTCCGCAAAATCCGCGCGCAGCCGCGCTACGGCGAGCGCTCCTGAAAGAATCCGCAGACGATCTGTTTGCCCGGATAGCACTCCCGTCTTGGCCTGGTTAAACTTCAAACCCAACTCCTCGACGCGCTCAAGCGTCTCCGCCAGCACAGCGTCGCGTTCGAATTGTGAAGCAAACTCTGCGGCCATTTGGTTTCGCCGCTCCGACTCTTGCAACAGATGCTCGGCTGCTTGAACGCGTCGCGCAGCGGCCTCCCTCAATGCAGCCAGCTCCTCAGAGATTGCACGATTACCTTCGATCAGCACCTGGTGCTCCGGCTTTGAGAGCCAAGAGCTCACTTCCGCGAGATCGCCAGGGCTGTGCGCTTCGGAGAAGCGCTGGCGCGCGGAATTCAAAAGCAATTCCTCGCCGGCGAAGATCCGCGCGAGGGTCTCGCGCAGCCACTCCTCCCAGTGCAACCGTGTCTTGGGAACCAGCGCCAGACGCGCACTGGCTTCCAACTGCCGGCCCACTTCCTCGGCTTGGCGGCGGTTGACGGCCTTTTCTGCGAGCACGGCAAGCTGCTTCAGAAATGCAATGCGCTGCTGCGCGGCTGCCAAAGCGGCGGCGAGTCGCTCCTGCAATTCAGCACGGCCTGCCAGAGTGTCTGCCAACGACTCCTCCAGAAGTTGCTGTAGCTCCTTGCCGCGCGCATCGGTCTCCACGGTCTCCGCGGCCTGCTCGAAGTCGGCGACAAATTTTTGCGTCGTCTCACTGCGCTCCTCGGCCTCCTCCACGAGCCGCTGGAGTTCCGCAGCCAGCGCGGGGTTGCCGACAGCCAGTGCCTGGTGCGCCGGCGCGTCCAGCACGGCGCGCAGCGCTTGGAAATCCTCCGCCGTGCGGGCCTTCGCCGCACGGCTCTGCACCACTGCACACAACTCATTTTCGGCGACGGTCACGCGCACCTCGGCCGCCTTCCATCGTTCGCGAAGCGGCGCGACGCGTTCGGGGCGGAGTCGCAAGCGCTCGGCCTCGGTGGTCAGCTCTCGGTCCAATTCCACGACTTGCTGGCGTGTCTGGGCGCTGTCCACCCAGCCGGTGAATCGCTCGATGAATGCGACGCGCTCCCGGGCGGTGGCGAGCGAGGCGGCGAGTTGCTGGCCGGCTTCTGGCGCCAATGCCGGCTCGCGGCTGCGGGCGGCCTCGAGATGCCGCTCAAGGGCAGAAAGCTGCTCCGCCGTCTCCGCCGCGCCGGCGTCCAACTCGAACTGCGCTGTGAACTTGGCGGTGGATTCATGGCGCTGCTCGGCATCCTTGAGCAGGTTGTTCAGCTCTCCGGCGAGGGAAGGGTTGCCTTCGAGCAGCGCCTGGTTGGCCGGTTCGGAGAGCACCGCGCGCAACTCGCGAATGTCCTCCGGGATGCGCGCCTTCGTGAGGCGCGGCTTGATGCTATTGCGCAGCACGTCCTCAGCGGCGATGACGTGAGTCTGCGCTTCGAGGAGGAGCGCTTTGAGCCGCGCCTGAGTGTCCGGGCGGAGTGCAAAGTGGCTGGTTTCCAGATCGAGCTCGTGGTCGAGTGCTTCCACCTGCTTGCGCGTGCGTGCGCCCTGCACGCGCTGGGGAAAGGGTTCCAAGAATCCTGCGCGGGTTCTTGCCGTGCCGACGACCGCGTCCACCATGGCTTGAAGTTCGATTCGTCCGGAGAGCGGGCCGGCCTTGGCAGCGGCGACACGCTGTTCGAGTTGGGCGGCCTGGGCGGCGGTCTCCACTTCGCGGGCGGCGCGCTCGAGTTCCGCGACGGTCGCCTCCGGTTGGG
>CAYZJP010000058.1:2241-30730 GCA_964478755.1 uncultured Klebsiella sp. | reverse complement strand
CATTTTGGCTGCACGCTCATCTTGTTAAAGGAGGTTTTGGGATAGCCTCTAATCATCCGCGGCGCGAAGAGGGCAGCCGAGGGCGACGAAGGCAAGGAACAGCGAGAGTGATCTTTTCATAGCGTGCGAAAAGCATGGCAGGGCGAAGCATGAAGGCAATCTGCAAACCAGCGTGAATGGCAGTCAGAAACTGCGGCGGGTGGCGGTCGAAAGTGAGTCCCTCCTCCTTCAGGCGGAAATGAAAGCGATTGGGGAAAAGAGCGTCAACCGGAGAGGCGTCGAACCCGGGGAAAAAAGGCGTTCGGAGGTGGCCGGTAGTCAAGGGGTCTTCCACTGCATCCTCATGCTACGATTGACGGCCAGCCCAAATAATCGCCCGTCATCTGTCCACAAATCGGGACCAGCAGGGAAAACCGTTTATGTTTGAGCATGCACAATAATCAAACATCTTTGCAGAAAGTTGTGATTTTCGATACGCCTCGCGGGTTATTGTTCTTCCGAAAACCAAATAGTGTTCATGAACAAAATCGTTGCCCGGTCAACCCGCCGGTTTGCTTTCACTCTCATTGAACTGCTCGTGGTCATTGCCATCATCGCCATCCTTGCGGGGATGCTGTTGCCGGCGTTGGCAAAGGCGAAGAACAAGACCAAGATCACGTCTTGCGTGAACAACTTGAAGCAAATTGGTGTGGGGTGGCACACATTTTTATCTGAAAACGGCCGGTTCACGTGGGACATTTCGACCAACGATGTCGGCGTCGGTTCGCAGGAGCTGATGGCCGTTCAAAACAACCTGCCGATCATTTATGGCGTGATCAGCAATTCCCTGAGCTTCAAATCCTTGGTTTGCCCCGCCGACACGCAGCGCACTCCGGCCACCAACTGGGCGAATATGGCCCGCAATCCGAACATTTCCTATTTCATTGGCATGACGGGAGAACAATATCCCGGCGGATTGCTCGGAGGTGACCGGCATATTCAGACGGTCGGAACCCCGCCCACCAGCGGGCTTCTGAACGGCCAAAAGGTTCTAGGCACCGGGAACAAGTATTGGGTCAATGTCACGACTGCGGGTGGGAACGCGGCTTATCACCAGGGAAGTTTGGGCTGTATCGGGCTTGCGGACGGCAGTGTGTCTTCGTTGAACGACGCCCGGTTGAACGCCGCACTCGCTGGCTCAAACGACTCCAAAACCAACACGGTCTTGTTTCCCTGAACCGCTTGGAGTTCCGATTCCGTGAGTTCTTCCTTCCTTTCTTCATTCCTTGTCACTTGAGGGCGTTAAGTTTTGGGTTAGCGCACGAATTCAGGCGCTTTGCTTGGTGCTTGCCTTGGCCGCGCCGGCATTCAGTCAAACTACGTTTCAATGCCCCGCGTTAGCGCCGCCGGAGAGCGCCGCTCGTTACAAAGCGCTGGACACTGAGCTCGTCACCAACTTCGTCTCCAAGGCGAAGTCCACCGAATGGCTTGCCGCGAACTGTCCGCGCTTCGAGTGCCCTGACCGCGAGGTCGCGGAGATTTACCGCTTCCGTTGGGATTCCTACCGCAGGCACATCAACCAAACCGAAGACGGCTTCGTCGTCACCGAGTTCCTCACGCCGGTGAAGCACGCGGGCACGCACAACACCATCAGTTGCGCCGCCGGTTTACACCTCGCCGAGGGCCGCTGGCTCCGCGACCCGCGACCGCTCGATGACTACACGCGCTTCTGGCTGCGCGGCGCGGATGGCAGGCCGCAGCCGCACTTCCACAAGTTCAGCAGTTGGTTCGCCGCCGCCGTGTGGGACCGCGCGCTGGTCACTGGTGATTTCGCACTCGCCACCGGCCTGCTTGACGACCTCGTGGCCGACTACCGCGTCTGGGAAACCGAGCGGCTTGGCTCCGACGGCCTCTTCTGGCAGTTCGACGTGCGCGACGGCATGGAGGAATCCATCTCCGGCTCGCGCACCGCCCAGCAGCCACGTCCGACCATCAACAGCTACATGGTCGCGAATGCCCGCGCCATCGCCGCGCTGGCGCACCGCGCTGGCCGCGCCGAACTCGCGAAGGAATTCACCGCGAAGGCTGAACAACTCCACCGCCTGGTGCTGGAAAAACTTTGGGACAACGGCGCGCAGTTCTTCAAAGTCCGCCGCGAGTCTGGCGAATTCTCCGACGTCCGCGAAGTCATCGGCTACGTCCCGTGGATGTTCAATCTCCCCGACTCTCGCCACGCCGCCGCGTGGCTTCAGTTTACCGACCCCGCCGGATTCCGCGCGCCCTACGGCATTACCACTGCCGAGCGTCGTCACGCCGCGTTCCGCACGCACGGCAGCGGCAAGTGCGAATGGGACGGCGCGGTCTGGCCCTTCGCCACGAGCCAGACGCTCACCGCCCTCGCGAACTTTCTACGGAACGACGGAGCTGGCGACGTGAAGTCAACGGCACTTCCCACCCGCGCTGACTGGCTCGACGCCTTCCTCACCTACACTCGCTCGCATCGCATGAACGGCCAGCCCTACATCGGCGAGTATCTCGACGAAGTCACCGGCGCGTGGCTCAAGGGCGACGCCGAGCGCAGCCGTTTCTACAACCACTCACTCTACGCCGATCTCGTCATCACCGGCCTCGTCGGTCTCATCCCGCGCGCCGACGACACCGTCGAAGTCAGCCCGCTCCTGCCCGACGGTGTCTGGGAATGGTTCTGCCTCGACGCCGTCCCCTACCACGGCCGCACGCTCACGATTCTCTGGGACAAGACCGGCGAGCACTACAGAAAGCGCGCTGGCCTCCGCGTCTTCGCCGATGGCAAACTCCTCGCCGAAACCAACCGCCTCACCCGCGTGACCGGCAAGCTGAACTGACGTGAACAAGCGCGCCCACATCTCCGCCTGGGTGGAACGGGCCACTGGCCCGTTGCGGCGGGCGACCCGCCCGCCGCTCACACTGCGCCGGAAACGCGCCACTCAATTCGAGAGTCCCCTGTGCCGAAGCTCGGCGGCAGGTTGCCGCCGAGAACGGCCAAGTTGGCCGTTCCACCCAGAGCCATCTGGGTCGCCCTCGTCCGGACACAGAGACTCCTCACGTCATCTCCTACGCGTTCGCATTCTCACCCTCTCCCAGCGGGAGAGGGCTGGGGTGAGGGAGAAAGCATTCGTTGTCCTCACGACTCTCCTGCTCACCGCGAGCGCCGCCCTCACCGCCCCAAAACAAGCTCCCATCATCTCCCTCGCCCCCGACGGCAAGCTCACCTACGAACTCGACGCGCGCGGTAATCGCATCCCCGACTTCTCCGCCTGCGGCTACGCGGGCCAAGACCGCCCCATCCCCGACGCTCCTGTCCGCATCGTTGTCGCTCCTCAACCCGGTGACGCCACCGCCCGCATCCAGCGCGCGATTGACCACGTCGCCTCGCTCGCCCCGGACACGAACGGCCTGCGCGGCGCGGTGCTCCTGCTCAAAGGCCGTCACGAAATTCATGGCTCACTGCACATTCGCGCCAGCGGCGTCGTGTTGCGCGGTCAAGGCCCGGACAACACCGCGCTCCTCGCCGCCGGCCTCGACCGCCGCACCCTCATCCAAGTTCACGGCCTGCCGATTGGTCCTCTCCGTCCTGTCAGTCCTATTGCCGACGCCTACGCCCCCGTCGGCTCCACCACCATCCGCCTCACCGCCGCCGCTGGCCTCACCCCCGGCACGCGCCTCCTAATCACCCGCCCCAGCACGAAGGAGTGGATTGCACGCCTCGGCATGACCGACTTCGGCGGCGGCGACGGCGATTGGCGGCTCACATGGAAACCCGGCAGCCGCGATCTCGTCTGGGACCGAACTGTCACCGCAATTTCCGGCGACCGCGTCACGCTCGATGCTCCCCTCACCACTGCCCTCGAAGCCGAGTTTGGCGGCGGCACCGTGGCGACTTACTCGTGGCCGGGCCGCGTGGAAAATGTCGGCATCGAAAACCTTCGCCTCGAATCCGCGCACGACCTGAAGAACGCGAAGGACGAAAACCACGCGTGGTTCGCCATCACGATGGAGCACGCGCGCGATGCGTGGGTCCGCCAAGTCTCCTTCGCTCACTTCGCAGGTTCGGCCGTCGCGCTGTGGGAGAGTGTTTCGCGCGTGACGGTCGAGGACTGTCTTTCGCTTGCGCCCGTGTCCGAGGATGGCGGCGGTCGTCGCCAGACTTTTTTCACCGCCGGCCAGCAGACGCTCTTCCTCCGGTGCTGGGCCGAGCGCGGGCGGCACGACTTCGCCGTCGGCCACTGCGCCGCCGGGCCGAACGCCTTCGTGCAATGCGAGTCCTCGCAGCCCACGCGCGACAGCGGGGCCATCGAGAGCTGGGCCAGCGGCACGCTCTTCGACAACGTCGCCGTGGACGGCGGCGGCCTGAGCTTCGCGGATCGTGGCAGCGCCGGCCAGGGCGCGGGCTGGTCCGCTGCGAACTCCGTCTTCTGGCAATGCACCGCCGCGCTCATCCGGTGCGCGAATCCGCCGACCGCGCAGAACTGGGCATTTGGCTCGTGGGCGGAATTCGAGGGCGATGGCGTGTGGCGCAGCTCGAACGAGTTCGTGAAGCCCGAGAGTTTGTTCGCCGCGCAGTTGAAGGACCGCCTCGGCCTCGCCGCAGCAGCGCGCCTACAACTCATGCCGCGCTCGCTCGCGGAGTCGAGCAACCCGTCGCTCGAAATCGCCGCGAAACTCGTCGCTGCCGCGCGCCAGCCCGCGCCGCTGTTGAAGGGCTACATCGCGAGCGCGGCGAAGCGGTCACCGATTCCAAGCGAGCCAGCCGGAGCGCCGGTCTCCGACCCAGCGCGAACGCATCCGAGCGGCCAGCATGCCGGGTCGGAGACCGGCGCTCCGGCCAGGCCCATCTCCATCACCAACGGCTGGCTCGTGTGCGACGGCAAACTCCTCATCGGCCAGAGTGCCGAGGTTGCGTGGTGGCGTGGCAACACGCGGCCGAGCGAGGCAACCAACTTCGGCATCGCCCTCACGCGCTTCACGCCCGGCCGCACTGGTCCCGGCTTCACCGATGACCTCACGCAACTTGCCGACTCGCTTGCGCAGCGCGGCATCGTCGCGCTCAATCACAACTACGGTCTCTGGTATGACCGTCGCCGCGACGACCACGAGCGCGTCCGTCGTGCGACCGGTGATGTCTGGCCGCCGTTCTACGAGCAGCCCTTCGCGCGCGTAGGTGGCGGTGACGCCTCGTCGCCGACCCGTGACCGCGTCGCCCCGACGCGTGCGGCTTCCGGCGTCGAGGCGACGCCTCCACTTTCCGGCGACGGGGCGTCGCCGCCACGTCTTGCTTGGGACGGCTTGAGCCGCTACGACCTCACACAGTTCAACCCGTGGTATTGGAGCCGCCTGCGCGAGTTCGCGAGCCTTGCCGAGTCGCGTGGACTCGTGCTGTTCCACCAAAATTATTTTCAACACAACGTCCTCGAAGCCGGCGCGCACTGGGCCGACTCGCCGTGGCGCTCGGCGAACAACATCAACGGCACCGGCTTCCCCGAGCCGCCGCCTTACGCGGGTGACAAGCGCATCTTCATGGCCGAGCAGTTCTACGACGTGACGAATCCTGCGCGCCGCGAGCTGCATCGCCGCTACATCCGCCAGTGCCTCGACAATTTCGCCGGCCAGCCGAACGTCATTCAGTTCACCAGTGCCGAGTTCACCGGGCCGAAGCACTTCGTTGAGTTCTGGCTCGACACCATCGCCGAGTGGAAGCGAGAGACGGGCCGCAAGCCGCCCATTGCGTTGAGCGTGACGCGCGATGTGCAGGACGCCATTCTTTCGGATGCGTCGCGTGCCGCGCACGTGGATGTGATTGATTTCCGTTACTGGTGGCAGACGGACAAGGGCACTTTTGCCCCGCCCGGCGGACAAAACCTCTCTCCGCGCCAGTTCGAGCGGCAGTGGCGCGGCGGACGTCCGAAGGACCGCAATCTCGCCGAAACGGCCGCTGAGTATCGAGCGAAGTTTCCAACGAAGCCCGTGCTCGCGAGCGTCGGTGAACCCGGTTGGGCTTACCTCTGTGCCGGTGGCTCGCTGCCGAATCTGCCGCAAGGGACTGACGCGAAGCTGCTCGCCGCCATCCCGCGCATGAGTCCGTGGCGGGCAGATGCCGGGAAGAAGCAGTGGTCGTTGCGCGAGCCGGGCCGACAGGCGCTCGTCTTCACAAGCGGCGCGGCGGAAGTGGAATTGTCCGGCGAGAGCGGCGCGTTCGCCGTGACGCGGGTGGACTTGAAAACCGGCCAGCTCAAGCCCCAGGCGTTGCCCGCGCAAGCCGGCGGCGTGACGAAGCTGTCTTCCGCCGAAGGCCCGCTGGTCTTCTGGCTGCAAAAGGTGAAACCGTGAACGAACCAGTCTCGATTCATCCGGAGCCTCATCACGGCGCGAGCGCGCAGACCGGCTCGGACGCGTCCCTGCTGTTCCGGGTGGAACGGGCCACCGGCCCGTTGCGTCGGGCGACCCGCCCGACGCTCCTGCTGCGCCCAGAGCGACCCGATGACCTCGATGGCGCGCTGTGCCGAAGCTCGGCGGCGAGTCGCCGCCGAGAACGGCCAGGTTGGCCGTTCCACCCGGAACACTTCGACAGCGACACCTCACCGCACTCCACATCGCGCCGCCACTTTCTCGCTGGTTCGCTCGCCGCGCTGGCCGCGTCCGCCATTCCTTCCCCCGCCGCCGAGCTGCCGCGTTACCGCATCGCGGTGTGCGACTGGATGATTTTGAAGCGGCAGAAGCTCGGCGCGTTTCAACTCACGAAGGACATCGGCGCGGACGGCGTGGAGGTGGACATGGGATCGCTCGGCGAACGCGAGACGTTCGAGAACGAACTGGCCAAGCCCGACGTGCGCGACGCCTTCCTCGCGAAGGCGCGCGAGCTGAACCTCGGCATCTGCTCGTTTGCCATGTCGGGTTTCTACGCGCAGTCGTTCGCGGAGCGGCCCACGGTGCCGCGCATGGTGCAGGACACCGTGGACACGATGGTCGCGATGGGCGTGAAGGTCGCGTTCCTCCCGCTTGGCGTGCGCGGAGATTTGGTGAAGCTCCCGGAACTGCGACCTGCCATCGTCGCGCGGCTCAAAGCCGCCGGGGCGCAGGCGGAGAAGGCCGGCGTGGTCATCGGCGTCGAGACCGCGCTTGCGGCGAAGGAAGAAGTGAAGCTGCTGGAGGACATCGGCTCGCCCGCGATTCGCAGCTACTTCAACTTCGCCAACGCGCTCCAGAACGGCCGCGACCTGCTCGGCGAGCTGCGCACGCTGGGCCGCGAGCGCATCTGCCAAATCCACTGCACCGACGAGGACGGCGTGTGGCTGGAGGAGAACAAGCGGCTCGATATGCCGGCGGTGAAGCGCGTGCTGGACGACATGGGTTGGCGCGGCTGGCTGGTCATCGAGCGCAGCCGCAGCGCGAAGAATTCGCGCGACGTGAAGGGCAACTTCGGCGCGAACGCGCGGTATTTGAAGAAGATTTTCCAAGGCGCATGAGCATGAGCGCAGCAGCGATGCAGCACGGTCAGGAAAGAGCACGCGGCGCGGGTTCGACCGATGCCTGGGTGGAACGGGCCACCGGCCCGTTGCGGCGGGCGACCCGCCCGCCGCTCGTGCTGCGCCGAGAGCGCACCAATCAATTCGAGTGTTCACTGTGCCGAAGCTCGGCGGCGAGTCGCCGCCGAGAACGGCCAGGTTGGCCGTTCCACCCGGAGCAGTCCGCGCGCCTCTTGGTTTGGTTGGTGCTCGCCGTGTCATTGCTCGCTTGCGGCTGGTCTTCAACTCAAGCCGCCACCGTCGAGCAATGGAGCCTCTTCGAACTCGCGTTCAAAGGCCCGGCCGCCGGCAATCCCTTCCTCGACGTGCGCGTGGCCGCGCGGTTCGCGCAGGGCGACACCATCGTGGATGCCCCGGGCTTTTACGACGGCGACGGCAACTACCGTGTCCGCTTCATGCCGGAGAAGCAGGGCCGGTGGACTTTCACCACGAGCAGCAACGCGAAAGAACTCGACGGGAAATCCGGTGAATTCACCGCGATGAAGCCTTCCCAGAACAACCACGGCCCGGTGCGCGTGGCGAACGAGTTTCACTTCGCCCACGCCGACGGCACGCCGTTCCGGCAAATCGGCACGACGTGTTATGCGTGGACGCACCAGCCTGAGGCGCTCGAGGAGCAGACGCTCAGGTCACTCGCGGCAGCGCCGTTCAACAAGCTGCGCATGTGCGTTTTTCCCAAGCGCTACAACTGGAACACGAACGAGCCGCCGCGCTATCCTTTCGTAGGCACGCTGCCGCGTGAGTGGGACACGACGCGTTTCAACCCGGAATTCTTTCAGCACCTGGAGCGGCGCATCGGCGATTTGCAACGGCTCGGCATTGAGGCGGACGTGATTCTCTTCCACCCTTACGATGAGGGCCACTGGGGCTTTGACCGCATGACTGCGGAGGCCGATGAGCGTTACCTGCGCTACGTCGTGGCGCGGCTCGCGGCGTTCCGCAACGTCTGGTGGTCGCTCGCAAACGAGTGGGATTTCATGAAGGAGAAGCGCGAGGCGGACTTCGAGCGGTTCGGGCAAATCGTCGCGGCGACGGACCCGCACCGGCACCTGCTCTCGATTCACAACGGCAAGCTGATGCCGAACCACACGCGACCGTGGCTCACGCACGCGAGCATCCAGAACGGCTCGGCGGTCGAGGACGCCGCGCGCGCGGTGCTGTATCGCGACGCGTTCCGCAAGCCGGTGGTCTATGACGAGGTGAAATACGAGGGCAACCTGCCGAAGCGCTGGGGCAACCTCAGCGCGGAGGAAATGGTGCAGCGCTTCTGGCAGGGCACGGTCGCGGGCACCTACGTCGGCCACGGCGAAACGTATCTCAGCACAGACGATGTGATTTGGTGGTCGAAGGGCGGTGTGCTCAAGGGCCAGAGTCCCGCGCGGCTGGCGTTCCTGCGCAAGGTGCTCGACGAATCGCCACCCGAGGGAGTCGAGCCAATAGACAAGTGGCAAAATCCGAACTACGGCGGAAAGGCAGGGCGCTACTACCTAGTGTATTTCGGCAAGGCGACGCCAACGGCATGGGAGTTCAAGCTGCCCAAGCCGCCGCAAGGTCCCGAGCATGCGCTCGCCGACGGCATGAAGTTCCGCGCCGAGGTGCTCGACACGTGGAACATGACCGTCACGCCCGTCCCGGGCGACTTCATGCTAAAGCGCGTGAGCGAATACTTCTGGGCCGATGCGAACAGGCGCGAAATCAAACTGCCCGGCAAGCCGTGGCAGGCGCTGCGAATCAAACGGGTGGAGCCGTGAGAGCGCCGGAAGAAAATTTGGTGATCGAGCAGTTCCGGGTGGAACGGGCCACTGGCCCGTTGCGGCGGGCGACCCGCCCGCCGCCTCTAGTGCGCCGAGAGCGACTCGATCTGTTCAAGGGCGAGCTGTGCCGAAGCTCGGCGGCGAGTCGCCGCCGAGAACGGCCAAGTTGGCCGTTCCACCCGGAGCGGGTCGCAAGCGCCGGGGTTTGGCTGACACTCTTGGTTACGTTCGGCCAGTTCACCACCTTCGCCGCCCTCGCGCCGCTCGCCGACACCTCGCGCAGTCCGCACGCGACGCTCCAGCCCGTGGCGTTGAACGAAGTGCGTTGGACCGACGGCTTCTGGGCGCAGCGCTTCGAGTCGTGCCGTGCGCAGATGCTCCCGGCGATGTGGGAGCTGATGAGCGGCACGAATCGCTCGCACTACCTGGAGAACTTCCGCATTGCCGCAGGACTCGCCGAGGGCAGGCCGCGTGGCGCGCCGTTCAACGACGGCGATTTCTACAAACTGCTCGAAGCCTCGTGTGCTGCTCTCGCCGTCACACGCGACCGTGAGCTGGAGCAACGCGTCGAGGACGCCATCGCCGTCATCGCGAAGGCGCAGCGCACGGACGGCTACCTGCACACGCCCGTGCTCATCCGCGCGCGGCAGGGCGACACCAACGCCGTCGCCTTCCGCGACCGAAACAACTTCGAGATGTATAACCTCGGCCATTTGATGACCGCCGCGTGCGTGCATCATCGCGTCACGGGCCGCACGAACTTCCTCGCCGTTGCGCGGCGTGCGGCGGACTTCCTCGACTCCACGTTCCGCGGCGCATCGCCAGACGCGGCGCGGAGTTCCGTCTGCCCGGCGCATTACATGGGCATGGTGGAGCTCCACCGCGCCACGCGGGAGCCGCGTTACCTTGCGCTGGCGGAGAAGTTCTTTGCGTTGCGCAGCCAGATCACCGACGGCGGCGACGACAATCAGGACCGCATTCCCTTCGCGCAGCAGACCAGCGCCGTGGGCCACGCGGTGCGCGCGAACTATCTCTACGCCGGTGCCGCCGACCTTTTCATGGAGACGGGTGACCCCGCGCTGTGGCGCACGCTCGGCGCGGTCTGGACGAACGTCGTCACGCGCAAGCTCTACCTCACCGGCGGCTGCGGTGCGCTCTATGACGGCGCGTCGCCCGACGGCAGCCGGGACCAGAAGACCATCACGCGCACGCACCAGGCGTATGGCCGCGACTTCCAGCTCCCGAACACGACCGCGCACGCCGAGACCTGCGCGAACATCGGCAACGTGCTGTGGAACTGGCGCATGTTTCTCGCGACCGGCGAGGCGCGCTTCGTGGACGTGCTCGAACTCTCGCTCTACAACTCGGTCCTCTCCGGCGTCGCGCTCGACGGCACGAATTATTTCTACACGAACCCGCTGCGCGTGACCGAGCCGTTGCCCGTGCCGCTGCGTTGGTCGCGGACGCGCGTGCCGTTTGTCAGCTCGTTCTGCTGTCCGCCGAATGTCGTCCGCACCGTTGCCGGGGCACACGGCTACGCTTACGCGAAGTCCACGAACACCATCTGGGTGAACCTTTATGGCGGGAGCGAGTTCACGACCGCACTCGCGCCCGGTTTCGCGGTGAAGCTCGCTCAAGAAACTTCCTACCCGTGGAATGGTCGCGTGCGGCTGAAGGTGTCGCCAAGTCGCGCGGCGGAATTCGATTTGAAGCTGCGCATCCCCGGCTGGACGAAGAGCGCGACAATTCGCGTGAACGACCTTCCGCTCGCCGAGGCACCGAAACCCGGCAATTACTTCACGCTACGGCGCGTGTGGCAGCCCGGCGACGTGGTGGACCTCGACTTGCCCATGCCCGCCGTGCTGGTCGAGTCAAACCCGCTCGTCGAGGAGACGCTCAACCAAGTCGCTGTGAAACGCGGGCCGGTGGTGTATTGCCTGGAGTCGGCAGACCTCAAGGGCGCGAAGCTGCTCGGCGTGTCGTTGCCCGCAAACGCGGAATTGCTCCCTCGCTTCGACCAGAGACTGCTCGGCGGCGTGGCTGTTGTGGATGCGCTGCTTACTGCGCGATCGCAAGGTGACTGGAACGGCCAGCTCTTCCGCGAGTTGACCCCGCGACCCACGAAGACCGTGAAGGCGCAATTCGTCCCGTATTTTGCGTGGGGCAATCGCGGCGCAGGCGAGATGAGTGTGTGGCTGCCGCTGACGACGCAATGAAACCATGAAAGCCATTTTCCTCATTTTCACAGCGCTCACGCTGCTGGTCGCGCCATTGACCGCCGCCGACAAAAAAGTTCCCAAACCCGACACCGAGGCGCAATACACGGCGAAGCTGGAGCAGCGCGCGGCGGACATATTGAACGCGCTTGAGTTGAAGGACGCGGAGAAGGCCGGGCGTGTGCGCGGCATCGTCATCGCGCAGTATCGCGCGCTGCGGGACTGGCATGACGGCTTGGATGCGAAGCTCAAGGGCGCGGCGGACGAGGAGGCGCGGGAGATCCGCGCGTCGCTGAAGGCGCTGCACGGGAAATTTCTCGCGGGCTTGGCCGCAGAGTTGAGCGAGGCGCAGATCGAGCGCGTGAAGGACCGCATGACTTACGACAAGGTGCGCGTGACCTACGACGGTTACGTGGAGATGCTGCCGCAGCTCACCGCGCCGCAGAAGGCGCGCGTTCTCGAACTGCTGAAGGAGGCGCGCGAGGAAGCGATGGACGGCGGCGGCAGCGACGAGAAGACGGCCGTCTTCACACGCTACAAAGGGAGGATTAACAACTATCTCAGCCGCGAGGGCTACGACTTGAAGCAGGCTGGCAAAGACTGGGCCGAGCGAAAGAAGCTCAAGCAAGGCGAGCCAAAGAAGGAGACGAAAAAGCAATGAACCTCTCGAAGGCCAACAGTATTGCACGGTCGCTCGGAGCGTTAGCGCTGCTCGCGTTGACCCTGCCGCTGCACGCGGCGGTGAAGGTGGACGTGAGCCGGTCGGGGCGCGGTGACACACGCGCGCCGGGCTACATCGAGTGGCAGGTGAAACCGGAAACAGCTTCAACGAACTTTGGGGGCGTGCAGTTCACGCTGCGGCAGGCCGGCGGCGACGCACGCAAGCTGGAAGGCGGGCTTTACAAGTCAGGCATTGAGACGGGTGCGAAGCTCGCGTGCGACGGCGTTCTGCTGCGCGGCGCGGAGGCGAGCGTCGGGCTGGAACTCGTTTTGTCGGGACTCGCGCCCGGACCCCACACCCTCGCGACGTTTCACAACGTGACGTTCGCCGCAGACGCGGGCTCGCATCGGTTCGACGTGTCGCTCAATGGCGCAATGGCGCTCACAAACGTGCAGCCGACCGTCCTCGTCACGAACGACTACGACTGCGCGAGTGCGTTCATGCGCTTCACCGCCGAGGCGGGCAAGGACGTGGCTCTCAAGTTCACGCCATCACTGCACGACGGCACAGCCTCAGCGGCGGTTGTTGTGCTGAACGGCTTTGAACTCGACGCCAGTGATCCAGCGCGCCGGGCGACACGGCCGAAGCCGTTCAACTACGATGAGCACACCGAGCCCGATCCGCTGCTGACGTGGCAGGCCGGCAAAGGCGCGAACGCGCATCACCTCTACTTCGGCACGGACTCGAACGCGGTGGCGAACGCCACGCCGGAGTCGCCGGAGTTCAAGGGCAAGTTGTCAGAAGCGCAATTTGCGACGAGCGGCCTGAGTCATTTCAACACTTACTTCTGGCGCGTGGATTCGCTGCACGCGCGCTCGCGGCAGACGACGCAGGGCGAGGTCTGGCAGTTCCGTCCGCGTCACCTCGCGTTCCCGACGGCGGAGGGCTATGGACGCTTTGCCATCGGCGGGCGCGGCGGGCGCGTGATTGAAGTGACGAACCTCGACGACTACGACCCGACGAAAGGCGAAGCGGTCATCCCCGGCAGCTTCCGCGCAGCCGTGGAATCGGAAGGCCCGCGCACGATTACCTTTCGTGTTTCGGGACTCATCAGATTGAAGCGGCCCTGCGCGGTTTCAAAACCGTATTGCACCATCGCGGGCCAGACCGCGCCGGGCGATGGAATTTGCCTCGCGAACTTTTCTGCCGGTGCCTATGGCTCGCACGATGTCATCATCCGATTCATGCGTTTCCGCGTCGGCGACTTCGCGCGCAAGGCGATGGATGGCGCGGGCATGGGCTCGTGCGACCATTGCATCATGGATCATTGCAGCATCAGTTGGAGCAGCGACGAGGGCACCAGCTCGCGCGGCGCGAAGAATATCACCTTCCAGCGCAGCATCGTCGCCGAGGCGCTGCACCACTCGTATCACTATCGCGCAAACGACCGCTCAAAGTTCGAGACGCACGCATTCGCCGGCAGCATCAGCGGTGGTATCGGCAGCTTCCATCACAACCTGCTTGCGCACTGCACGGACCGGAACTGGAGCCTCGCCGGCGGCCTGACGCAAGGCGGGAAATACGCGGGCCGGCTCGACATCCGCAACAACGTCGTCTTCAACTGGACGGCGCGCACGACCGACGGCGGCGTGAAGGAACTCAACTACGTGAACAACTACTACAAGCCGTTTCCGAAAAACCCGTTCGTGAAATGGCTGCTGAAGCTCGACCCGCTCAATCCCGCGTGGGGCACGGAACAATATTACATGGACGGCAACGTGCTCGAAGGCTTCGTGAGCGAGACGAATAACTGGAGCGCGTTCAAGAACGGCCCGGACATCGAAAAGCAAGTGCGCGTGGACGCGCCGCTCTTCGAGAGCTTCGTGCAGACGCACACGGCGCGCGAGGCGTTCACAAACGTGCTCGCGGACGTCGGCGCGACATTTCCGAAGCTGGATGTCATTGACCGTCGGCTCATCGAAGAGGCACGCACGGGCACGACGCATTACACGGGCACGCGCGGGCCGACCTACGGTGACCGGCCGGGACCAAACTTCGCGGGCATCATTGACGAGCCGACGGACAACAAGGACGCGCTCGGCTCGCCGAACTTTCCGTGGCCGGAATACAAATCCGCGCCCGCGCCGCCGGACTCGGACCACGACGGCATTCCTGACGAATGGGAAATCGCGCACGGCTTGAATCCAAATGATCCGCGCGACGCAAATTTTGTCCGCAACGCCGACGGCTACACGAATCTGGAGGTGTATCTAGGCTGGCTCGTCGGTGAGTTCCCCAACGTGAAGTAGTTTCAGCAACCCGTCTCAACCATGAAAACATCCATCAGTCTTGCAAGCGCCGCAGTCGCGCTGGCGTTCACCACCGCCACCTTCGCCGCGACCGTCGGTGGCAAACGCGAGGCCAAGGTGCCGGCGTTTCCCGGCGCTGAAGGTGCCGGCGCGATCACACCGGGCGGACGCGGCGGAAAAGTTTTTGAAGTCACCACGCTCGCCGACGGTGGGCCGGGCAGCCTGCGCGAAGCGTGCGAGGCGACGATGCCGCGCATGGTCGTCTTCCGCGTCGCCGGCATCATCACGCTCACGAACCGCCTCACCATCACGCATCCGTTCATCACCATTGCGGGCCAGAGCGCGCCCGGCGACGGCGTGTGCGTGCGCGGCGAGACGACGGAGGTCAACACGCACGACGCGATCATCCGCTACATGAGATTCCGGCGCGGCGATCTCAAGCGCCGTGACGATTGCCTCGGCGGCAATCCCGTGGGCCGCGTCATCGTGGACCATTGCTCGTGCAGTTGGGGCCTCGACGAAAATCTCTCGATGTATCGGCAGATGGGCAAGACGCTCGCGGGCGAGGATCAGAAGCTGCCCTCCGAGCGCATCACGATCCAGTGGACGATCTCCAGCGAGGCGCTGGACTTGAACAACCACGCGTTTGGCGGCACGTGGGGCGGGCGTTACAGTTCCTTTCACCACAATCTTTTCGCGAGCAACACGGGCCGCAATCCGAGCATCGGCTGGGGCGACCACATTGATTACCGGAACAACGTCATCTTCAACTGGCGGCACCGCACGATGGACGGCGGCGACAACAGTTCGACGGTCAATGTCGTGAACAACTACTACAAGCCCGGCCCCGCTGCGAACGAAGGCTCCGTCCGCCACCGCATCTGCATGCCGCAGCACGCGGATATGTTGAGCGAAGCGCCGGTGCCCGGCCGGTGGTTCGTCGAAGGCAACGTCGTCGAGGGCTTTCCCGAAGTGACGCGCGACAACTGGAACGGCGGCGTGCAGAGCGAGGGTGTGGTGAAGGGGCAGACCTTCAACGCGACGACTGTCGAGGCGGAGATCAAGGCATTCATCGAGAGAAAACGTTCGCTCACGCCGATTCCGGCCGTGCCAGTCCTCACGCAAACAGCGCAGGAGGCCTTCGAGGTCGTGCTCGCGCACGCCGGCGCCACGCTGCCGCGACGCGACGTGGTGGACTTGCGGATCATCGAGTCTGTCCGCGCGGGCAAGACGACCGTCGGCAAAAACGGCATCGTGAACACGCCGGACGAAGCCGGTGGCTATCCCGAATACAAGTTCACGACCGCGCCCGTGGACACCGACCACGACGGCATTCCCGACGAGTGGGAGATCAAGTTCGGCTTGAATCCGAACGATCCGAGCGACGGCGCGAAGCCGACGCGCTGCGGCGACGGCTACACGAATCTCGAGGCGTTTCTCAATGGCACGGACCCGACGGTCTTCGTTGACTACACGAAGCCGGAAAACAACCGTGACCCGCGGCTGCCACGCCCGTAATGGCGTTGGCGGGTGGACTTAGGTCCGCCGTCGGACTAGCCTTTGGCCGATGCCACGCTTCCGTTCGGCCAGGTCGCCTGCCGCTGCCGGCAAACAGCGGCATGTGCTGCTCGTGCTGGGCTGGTATGACCACCGGCTGCACCAAGGCATCGCCGAATACGCGCAGGAGCACGGCTGGCATCTCTCAGCGAACCTCGCCCGCGAGCACGTCATCCCGTGGGGTTGGAAGGGCGATGGGGTGCTCGCCTGGCTGGGTGCGGGGGATGACCTTGTGGAGTTCGTCTCGTCGGTCCACAAACCCACGGTGGACTTCAGCCTGCGTCGCCCGCATCTCCCCTTTGCGCGCGTGTTGCAGGATCACACGCACGCGGCACGACTGGTGGCGGAACACTTTCTAACTCGCGGCTTCAAGCATTTCATCTTCTACAGCGACACGGACAACTGGTCCTACGAGGAGCGCGGGCGGGGTTTCGTCACCGCCTTGCAGCAGGCCGGCCACGCCTGCGAATGGATCAGATGGCACGCCTCTCAAGTGGCTCACGGCCGCCGCGAGGAATGGTCCAAGCGCCAAGCCTGGCTGATCTCACAGATGCGGCAGGCGCCCAAGCCACTGGCTGTCTTCGCCGCCAACGACCAGCTCGCCGTGGACGTGCTGGAAGCCTGCGAGCAATCCGGCCTCAGCGTGCCGGAGCAGGTCGCCATCGTCGGCGCGGAAAACTACCTCCTCGCCGTGGAGGCGATGCGCACGCCCATCTCCAGTGTGGACACGAACCTCGAGGAACAGGGCTATGAAGGCGCGGCGTTGCTGGATCGGCTCATGCGCGGCGAACGTCCGCCGTCCCAGCCGGTGCGTGTCCCTGCCGCGCGTGTGGTGACACGCAAGAGCAGCGACATCCTCGCGGTGAGCCACGCGTCGGTCGCACGCGGGCTGCGCTTCATCTGGGAACACTTCCGCGAGGCCATCGGCATTGATGACGTGGCCCGCGCGGCAGCCCTCTCGCGGCGCGGACTGCATCAGGCGTTCTTGGAGCACCTCGACCGCACGCCGGGCGACGAACTGCGCACGCGTCGCACAGAACACGCCAAGAAGCTGCTGGCCGAGACGGACGACAAGGTCGAGGTCATCGCGCGCCAGAGCGGCTACCAGAGCGCGAACAGTTTCTGCGTCGCCTTCAAGAAGAGCGAGCGTCTCTCGCCCATCGCCTACCGCAAATCCGTCCGTCCGGGCCTTTAAGACGGGAAAGATAAGCAGCGTGGAAACGGCACCGCTCTTGACGAAAGGCCAGTTGGTCATCCCCGCAGCCGCTATCGGAACGCGCTGCACCTGCGGCCCGACGATAAGGTCGCGTTCGCACTGAGGGGTGAAAAGCTCACCATCGCTCCGGCGAAGGCCACGCAAGCTCTCCCACAAGAAGAGGTGGACGACCTTGAGTTTGACGGCGACGGGATACCGCGTGTTGCTCGTGCGCTGTCTGCCACCCCGGCGTGGCAGGGGTGGTTGGACCACAGATTTAATCTTCGGACTGACCGCTTGCTCTTTCGTGCAACACTCGCTTTCTAATTTTCGAGTGTTACCCCCCTTTCCCCACTGTCAGAGTTGAGCGCCGTCCGAGCCAGGTGGTCCTTCCCAGCATTTTATCAAGGTGGGTTTCGTATCCGGGGTTGGGGCACACGCCAGCCCGCCAATTGTCACAAGCCTTGTAGACAAGCGATCCGACTGATTGGTTGCAGGGAAGGCGACTCCGCTTTGTTATTTCGGCTGCCAACGGACTCACCTTCGTGGCAGGAATTTTGGCAACCACTCGAAGAAACCGTCGGGGTAGCGCTCGCGATTGATCACCTGATGGAAGCGCACCGCAGAATCAAACGGCAGCAGAATGACCGCAAGGTAGTCCAGCCAGATCAGCGGCCCGAGGCAACGCTGAAACAGTCCGTAGCTGAAAAAAAAGAGGCTGATGAGTTCCGCCAGGAAAAACCCGTAGGCGCAGATGCAGGTGATGAGCGAGACTCGCAGCGGGTTGATGCCGTGCGGTTCCAGCACATCCTCCTTGAACGACGCGGGGAAGAAGCCCAGCAGCGGATAGAGAAACCGCCAGTTGGTCTTATGGCCCGTTGCGGGCTTGATCTTCTTGAACGCGCCGTCGCGCAACGCCACGTAGTCCTCGTCATAAACGACGATGAACTTGGGGCGGATGCCACCGAAATTCGGCCACGGGGCCAGCTCATAGCGAACGGGTCGGTCCTCGTCGCCGCGCAGCTTGCGCGAGACGTAGTAGCGCTTGTCCTCGAACTCGATGGCCGGGCGCGACGACTCGCGGCTTTCCCATTCCGGCATTTCCTTGATGGCGCACACCACGATTTTCTCGCCGAAATACAGCACCACATCCGGGCCGATTTCGACCCCGGAGGGCGGGCGGTTTGGGCTTTCTGACATGACGGAGCGGCAGCGGCTCCGCAATGGCGGACTCCGGGTGCCAACTGTGCCGGCAGTCTTTGTGGGAAGCGCGCCGTCGTCAAGCCGGGCGGAGGGCCGGCACTGGAAATGCCGGATTCCTTCGCTCGCGGGGAATTGCTATCAGTCCCCGCGATGACGAATCTCGAAGTCACCTGGGACACGCTCGACTGGGCCGCGCTGGAGCGGTTGCGCGACGGGTTCCTGTCCGGGGCGGGCGCGGCGGGCGCGTATTGGCAGTCGCGCTCCGACTTGGCGAACTACGACCTTACCTTCGCCCAGCGCATCGCGTGGAAGTGGGACGCGGTGCTGGCGGAGTTGAAGCTGCGCGGCTGGTCGCCGCCGCAAGGCGAAATGCTCGACTGGGGCTGCGGCAGCGGCGTCGCGGGGCGTTGCGTCCTGCGCGAGTTTGGAGTGGAGAACATCCCTGCGCTCCGTCTCTTCGACCGATCCCCGCTGGCGATGGACTTCGCCGCCATGCGGGCGAAAACAGTGTTCCGGCAACTCGCGGTGAATTCCGGCGCGCCGGAAACCGGCCGCATCGGCTTGCTTGTGCTGAGCCATGTGCTGAACGAACTGCCGGATGCGGAGCGCGAATCGCTGCTGCAACTCATACGCCGCGCCGACGCCGTGCTGTGGGTCGAACCGGGCACGCACCCGGACAGCCGCGCGCTCATCGTGATGCGGGAGCGGTTGCGGGAGCGGTTGCGGGAGGAGTTCGAGGTCATTGCGCCCTGCACGCATCAGGCCGCGTGCGGCTTGCTCACTGCCGGCAATGCGCGGCACTGGTGCCACAATTTCGCCGCGCTCCCGCCGGGCATCCTGGCGGACGGCAACTGGGTGCGGTTCGCGCGGCGGATGGGCATTGATTTGCGCAGCCTGCCTTACAGTTTTCTGGTGCTGGAGCGGAAAGGCCTTCGCCCGGCTGAAGACAAATTCTCCGGCTGGTCGCGCGTGGTCGGCGCACCGCGAGTCTATAAGGGTTTCGCGAAAATCTTCGCCTGCCAGGCCGACGGCGTGCGCGACCTGGCGCTCCAGAAACGCGACGCACCGGAACTCTTCAAGCGGCTGCGCGACAAAGAGGCAGTGCTGCTTATGAAGCACGGCCTTGCTGTCGAGCGCATGGAAGCAGTCGAGTTCGCCCTGCCTTAAACGGAACGATGTCGGTGAATGCAGGGTGGAACGGGCCACCGGCCCGTTCCACCCTGAACCTACTGCATCGTTCCGGATAAATCGGGGGCCAGTTGGATCGGCTGGGAAATTGCCTTGCGGATTTCCGGCCCGGCTCCGAATTTCACCGCGATGCGAACGGTAGTTTACCCCGGCAGTTTTGACCCGCTCACCAACGGCCATCTCGATGTCATCGAGCGGGCGGCGCGGCTGTTTGACCGCGTCATCGTGGCGGTGGCGCAGAACGCGGAGAAGCACCCGCTCTTCACGCCGGAGGAGCGGTGCGCGCTCGTCACCGGAGCGACGCGGCGGCTGAAAAACGTCGAGGTGCGCGCCTTCGACGGGCTGCTGGTGGACTACGTGCGTGGCTGCGGCGCGCAGGCGGTCATCCGCGGGTTGCGGGCGGTGTCGGACTTCGAGTTCGAGTTCCAGATGGCGCTGATGAACCGCAAGCTCGACGAGCGGGTGGAGACGATTTTCATGATGCCCAAGGACACCTACACCTTCCTCAGCTCGCGGCTGGTGAAGGAAATCGCCCGGCTCGGCGGCGACGTGCGGGACTTCGTGCCGGGGAACGTGGGCAAGGCGCTGGCGAGGAAGGTCCGGCCCGCGCAACTTCGGACCCGCAAGAACCCGCGTTGACCGGCCGCATCAGCGGCCTACGGTTCGCCCAGCTTTGGATGCGCTCGTAGAACAACTGGATTCCGGCCTGCAGCATTGGCAGCCGGACCCCGATCCGGTCATTCCTTCCGGATGTAGTCCGCCATTGGGCGCTTAAGAGATAACAGTTCTTCCCGATTGCGCCCTGCTCCGAGCCACGGATGGCCGTGGCCGCGCTTGGCGGCCATGCGTCTGAGCAGGTGGTATTCAAGCAAGGGACGGTCATCCGTCACCGGGGCCACGCCAGCGACATACTTGGTCACCTCCCGCCCGCCACAGACGAAATACTGCTCCGCCGTCGCGAAAAGATCGGAGTCAATCAACTCCGGCTGGCCATGAAGCACCTGAAGGGGAGCATCGGAAGCAATCACGTCCATGCCACCAACGAGAAAGTTCCACACGGTCACGTCCGCAAAGACATCTGAAATGGAGCGCAAAAGCGCCTTGTAGAACAGCTCGCTGTCCACGTTCTTAGAGAAGCGCTGGCAGAGGATTCCTCCTGGTTTCAAGCGGGCCTTCACCAACTGGTAGAACTCCCGCGTGTGCAGGTTGACCATGCCCGGCTGGGTGATGGGCGGGGCCGGATCAATGTTGATGAGGTCATACTTCCGGTCATCCAGCAGCAGGTAATTGCGGGCGTCATTGACCACCGGGTGCATGTTGGTGGCCCGCAACGCGGTCATCACTTCCGGCGGATGAATGTGGGCCATGCCCCGGAAGACCGCTGGGTTGATGTCCACCACCACCACCCGCGCCCCGTATGGGATGGTGGATTTCCAAGACCCACCTGTGCCGACACACAGGATCAGGATGTCCTTGGGTTTCCGCCCTTGCAAGGCGGCCGGAATTTTTATCGTGGGATCTCGGGGCGAACTGTTTGTGGGGCTTTGGCTCACCGAGTAGTTGTTCACGACCATCATCTTTGCCCCGTTCTCACGCTCCACGATCATGGTGTGCCCCACATGGTTGTCCTCCTCGAAGAGAATTTTTGCGCCCTTTGCGTTGGGTAGAAAAATGGAAACATGAAATGGAGCGGCCATCAATCCGAGCAGAGCCAGTCCGCCAACACCCCCTGCGATTCGAAGCGTCCTGGCCCGGAGTGCAGGGTTCCAGCCAGGCGACGTGTGGATCGCTAGAAGGAAGGCAATGAGAAGGTTGGCCACTCCGAACAGTGCCAGTCCGGCGTAGGTGCCCTTGAGCGGGATGAGCAACATTCCGGTTGCCAGTGGCCCAAGGGAGGCACCCAGGGTGTTCAGCGCGTAAAAGCGCCCGAACTGCGCGCCCATGCGCCCCCGTGAATCCACGAAGGCGCTCGCCAGCAAAGGAAATCCCATGCCCATGAGGATGGTGATCGGCAGGACAATGATGGAGATTTCGACCAGCTTGGCAGCAAGCCCGTCGAAGAGCAGCGTTTGCTCCACCACCAAGGCCAGCAGCGCGTAAGCACCCATCGCCAGTTCGATCCAGGCGAGCAGCCGCAGGGGCGCAAGTCCCGTCCGCCGCAACCGTTCCACCAATCCTCCTCCGATGCTAATGCCGATGAGGAACAACCCCAAAATGAAGCTGAACACATAGGTGCTGCTCAGTTCCGCCGGTGCCCGCCCGATGGGGGTTGTCGCCGAATGCAGGCTGATGAAAGACCAGAGCCGGACCCAAAGAATCTCGTAGCCCAGCCCCAGCGCGCCGAGCGCGAAGGAGAGCAGGAACAGCGGCCAAGCCGGAGCCTCCCCCGCTGTCGTGGCGACGGCCTCCGTCTCCGCCTCTTGAAGTTCCGCTCCTCGGCTCGCCGCGCTTGCGAGAGCGGTCGAGAGCAGGCTCAGGGCAATTGAAGTGGCATACGCTCCCCGGAGGCCAAGCAGTTCGATCAGCACGAAGCCCATCACCACCAGTCCGGCAAACGCCCCCACCGTGTTCACCGCATAGACCCGCCCCAGCGATCCCGCAAAACTTTCCGGGCTGCGAACGAACGCTTTGGTCATCACCGGCAGCGTCCCCCCCATCAAGAAGGTCGGCACACAGAGCAGGGCGAAGGTGAGGGTGAATTTGAGCAGGTTGACCAGCAGCAAGCTGCCCCACACCGAGCGGTAGAGAATGACGTAAACCGAATCCAGCTGCGGCAATCCCAGCCAGACCAAGAGCGCGGTGCCGGCAATGCCCGCCTCCAAGTTGCGGTAGAGCCGGACCGGCGAAGCGGTCTGGTCGGCCCGCCTGCCGAAGTAAATACTGCCGGCAGCGAGGCCAAAGAAGAAACTGGAGATGACGATGCTGGTGGAAAGGGTCGTGCTGCCGAAGATAAAACCCAACTGGCGAATCCACAGGGTTTGATACATCAAGCCCGCCGCCCCGGACAGGAACACCGCGCAGAGGAAAAGCCGGGGTCGCACGATGACGGGAAGCTATTGCTCCTTGGCAGGCAGGGTCACAGGCCGGGCATCGCGTTGACCGGATTCCGGGCGAACGCCGGGCTGACCCCCTCCGCCCGCCCATCCACAAAGGCGACATTACCCTTGGTGTTGTGGCGGGTGGCCAGGGGCGAACTGGGATACCACCGTCCGTCATTGACCACCGAGTGATCTTCCTCGGCCAGCATGATGATGCTGGAGGGGTTCTGCACGTTGGCGAGGGAGAACGGGAGCTTTTGCCGTTGGCTGCCCAGGGCGAGGGCAAGACCCACGTTGACATCGTTCGTCACCTTGATGGCCGAAAACGAATAGCTGAAGACGTAGGCATTCGTCAGCACGGCAAACCGCGCCCGCCGCTCGGCGTCCATGTCCGACGGGCACCGGAAGAGATTGGTGGAGAACGCGCCGGCCAGATGGGGGGCGATGGCGCTGTTGGCGGGATTGCGGTTGTATTGCCAGTGAATCCAATCCTCCGGCAGCGGGCCGTAGGCCGTCTTGGATCCGGGGGCGGGAAAGAACCCGCGGGATTCTTCCAGATACAGGTGAAATGCCATGCCCAGTTGCTTGAAGTTGGACAGGCACTTGGTCTGCCGGGCTTTCTCCTTGGCCTTTGCCAAGACTGGCAGCAGCAGGCCGGCGAGAATCCCGATGATGCCGATGACCACCAGCAATTCGAGCAACGTGAAGGCTGGGCCTGTTCTCGACCGGATGCGCCAAGTGCTCATCGTTTTCGTAGAACCTTGTCCGCAACCCAATGCTGCGACAACTCTGTTTCTCCGATGAGAGTGTATCCATGTTTGACATACTCTGCCAGGATCTTCCCGGCCCATGACGATGTAATCACCAATTGCTCTGGCTGGTAAACCCGGACGAGCCGAAGCAGTTCCACATCGGTAATCTGTCCCGAGGCAAACCGCTTGCGGGACAACACTGCCAGCTCGGGTGGCACTGGAAGATTGGCGCGGAACGCATACAAGGGGTAATCTGTAAACACCCACTGGGTCTCGGCCGAAAATCGTTTCATGCTTTCAACCACCGCCCACTCCGTATCTGAGGAGTGATAGCGTCTTGATCTCGCTGCCTCGGACACCTTTTCTGTCGTGCTGACGACGGCTCCTGCGACCCAAATGCTTAAGCAGATAAACCCACCGGCTTCGATTAGCCGTGCCCGCGCGACGCTCTCAGACAAAAATAGTCTTGCATGATTTAGCACTTCATTCACGCCAATACTAGCCAGCCATGCAAGCGGTATCGCCAGGTGCTCGTAGTGTTGCTCCCAAAATGGGCGATACCACATCCGAACGATGAACTCGGTCGCTAACCACACTACCGGAAAGCGCGAACGCCGGTCGCCTTTCCAGATTGCGTGCCAGGCACCTATCAAGGCAGGGAGGACAACAACCCACTCCTTGCCCAACATTCCCAGCATGAGCTTTGAACCGGAGCGGTCTGCGAACGACGTGTAAATTCGAGAACCTACATGATTACCGACTAGCATTGCCGAGTTCCATCCCAGGAACTCGCCGATGATGAGAAACGCAACAGCGACACTTCCCACCCAAACTAAAACGGTGACGGCTCTCGAACGGGGGCGGTCTGCCCGTGTGCCATCCCCGGCTGCTGCTAGATAATAGACCAGAGCTGGCAACAGCAGTCCGACATCGAGCTTTGTCTGTAACGCAGCGGCATAAACCGCTCCTGAAACGCAATATCTGGTCAGACCTTTGGTGTCACTGTGCCTGAGCAGTATGTAAACCGCAATCATTGCGAAGCCGAGTGAGATAGGGCCAACCAACACCGATGCACTGAGCGTGAAGAAGTAAGGTGAAAGGACCAAGAACACCAATGCGAAGAACGCCGCCATGACGCCACGCTCCTGCCAAACCAGCCGGACTAGGACCAGCACCATTATTGAAGCCAGAGCCATCGCCAGCACGCGTGCCACAACGACGCTAGGTCCGAAAACGCTAACAAGCGTGCCCAGCAAATACGTCAGGAACGGCGGCTGGTCACTCCAAACACTCTCGTAAAGAGGGAATCCGTGAAGAGTGAGCGCCGCTTTGATCAGATTGTAGCCCTCATCGCCATGAAGTCTAAATTCTCCCAGGCGCGGGATCAGCAGGCCGACTAAACCGATTACTGGAGCTAGAAGCAACAGGCGCACGCGCTGGGAAGGCCCGTTTGCGCTATGCTGGTTGGAATTGATCTCCGTGCCATCGTCGCTTGCTGGGGTCAGTGCGGAATTGGCAGAAAGCCGGGGAAACAACAGGAGCACAATGCAGCCACCGAGTAGATAATAAAAGGCTCCGTCCCCCAGAGCCACAATCATTTTGCGGGGGATGAAACCAATGTAACCCAATACGCCCACGCAGGGGCACACTCCCGTGCCGCCAATTAAAGCCACCCCGGCACGATAGATGGCGAACACGGCAGTTAAAACCGACAGCTCCTTCACCGTTTCAGGTCTGCTTCGTCGGCAATAAAGCCGCCAAGCCATGACCCATTCGACTCCGGCAACCAGAAGGATGACGAGTCGAGCCTGCAGAAGAAAGACCGGGTCAGGCAGACTCAATTCTGGTGCCGTCGCAAGCAGGCTGAACAGCTTTGACGCGCCAGTCAGGACAAGAAGTAGGGCCGAGGAGACAAGGAAGAATTCACGGTAGCGGTCTTCGCATTGTAGGTTCTGTTTCATTTGTGATGAAGGTCACAGCACCGGATGAGCGCCTGCGAACACGAAACACGGTGCCGTCGGCTCTCGCATTGATGCCGACGGCGACCGCTATTCAGACTGAATAACTCTATGGAAAATTCCCCTCAAGGAGGAGGGGGCGCACTGGACGGACAGTCAGAACCTGCTGTCCAAAAGGCCAACTGGTTCTGCGCGCGCGGAATACTATTCAGAAGGTCGAATGGGGGATCCGTATCGCGATACTCGCATGTCCACGTGCAATTTACGTAATCAGACCAGTAATACACGAATGCAGAGGAGGTTCCGTAGGTCACGGCAGCGACATGAGGTCTAGTTAGGACACTGGTTGGGGTTCCTGCGTAAGTGCGTCCGTTTGGTGGTGGAGATTCCCAGTTTTGACAGGTAGCGTCACAGGGCCGTTCGGTATCCTTATAACAGTCTGCTGCCTTGACCAGGGTCACAGCGACCAGCAGCAGAGCCGCCATGCCCATCAATGTTCGTTTGTTTTGTGTTTTTTTCATGCTTTTTGTTTGTTTGTTTTTCTGGCCCACCAGAGGCCGAAACTTGTGACGCTGATCAGAAGAAGAATGACGACTACACGGACTACTTTCCGCTGTGGTTCCGTCATCTCGGGGCTAACCATATCTGGCTGAAACATACGTAGCCGTTTGCCATTCTTATCAAATAGTGCCCAAGCATTGTTCGTGTAGACTTTGACGACTCGTGGCGTTCGCTGGATCCAGCGCTCGGGCAGAAAAGTTTCGGCAGGGGAAATGCCTTCATCAAAGACAAACGAAGAAATCAAGTATCGAATGGTGGGCGGAACTGGTGTGTTTACACCCGGTTTCGTGTTATGGATGGAAACAGTTATTTCATTAGGATAAAAACTCAAACCAACATTGGTCGAATACTTGAAATCATGGACCGCAGAGCGAACTCCGGCCTGATACGAAAGTCGCAGTGGCCGGCCAGAATCTCCAAACTCGAATCGCCCAGTAATCACCCCCGACCAATGTTGCGCTATGAATTCCGACTCCGAGCGCGCCCGGATTGAATCCGCTTGGATGCCGGTGAGACCAAACCGCGAGGCGGCTAGCAGCCAACCACGGTATCCGTCCGCACTTCTCACCACGGGGTTGGTCAAACCCGGAAGAGCTGGTTGCGCAACGGTTTTTTCCAGATAATCAGGATCCTTGCCATATGCGCGAACGCCCCAATTGGTGGTTCCCCAACGTCCGATGGTGCTGCTGGTAAGCTGGTCCGTCAGCTTGCCGTTAACTTCCGTGCGCTGAATTCGACTGAACCAGAAATCTGCGCCCTGGATGCCCCCTTCGCAGATCATTCCATTCTCCGGCTTATCGCCGACAATTTCGCGCCGAAACGAAATCGATTTTATAGGCGGGGAATTTGTGAGCAATTCCATTGCCGATTTTGGCGCTGTTTGGAGAACTGGTAAGTTTGTGGAGTTGGTATCCGCCCCCTTCAATGTCACAAAGGAGAGCAGTGCCAAACTATAGCTAAGGGCAATCCAAGAAAATCGGCGGAGCCGAATTGTCAGTGTCAGTTGAAAGATCATGCTCATCGGAACGCTCATCCCTGCACCGCCTGGCTCACCACATCGCTCCACTGGCCGACCTGCTCGTCGTTGAGGCGGTAGATGGCCTTGTATTTCCAGAGGGCGGTCTGGCCGGGGGCGGGCAGAGCGAAGGTGTCCACGTAGTCCGGCACGGTGTCCATGGCGAGGAAGGCGGAGGTGCCGGTGCCGCGGTCCACCCAGATTTCCAAAGCGTCCGCGTGGCCCTTGGTCCAGAGGACGGCGGGGTGGCCGGCTTGGAGTTCCGTTTTGAGGACGGGCTTGAGGGTGTTGGGGTCGAAGGTCTGCTCCGCGCCGATGATGTCGAGGGCCTGGCCGATGGCGTCGGTGTAGCCGGAGTGCTTCTTGATGCGGGCGACGAGGGTGGCGACGCGCTTGAAGATGCCGGGCGCGACCGGGGCGGGCGGGGTGCCGGGGGCCGGGGCCACCGGGAGGGCACCCATGCTCGCGCCGGTGCCGTTGCGGGCCTTGTTCTTGAAGGCGGTCCATTGCAGGGCGGCGGCGGCGAAGGCCTGCTGCCCGCCCATGACGTAATCAAAGTAGAGCGCGTCGGCCTGCACGCTGGCGAGTTCGGCGGCGGTGACGCCGACGGCGGTGTTGTGGTTGGGCAGTTCGCCGGCGAAGTGGTTGAGCCAGTCGCGTTTGCCGGCGTCGTCAGTGGGGAGCCAGAAGGCTTTGGCCATAGGTCAGGGAGTTGAGGGTTGAAGGGTGAAAGTTGAAAGTGGCGGGAGCAAATACCCCCCTCACCCCGGCCCTCTCCCCCAAGGGGGCGAGGGAGAAGGCAAGCGCGTGCGGGTAGGGCGCGGCACTCCATGCGCGCCGGCGAGGTTCCGGGGCGTGCGGGTGGCCGGCGGCGGGCAGGGGACTGCCCGCCCTACCCGCCAGAGGGGCAAAACGGGCAAAAGTTGCCGTTTGGGGGGCCAAACCGGGGTTTTCGAGGGTTTTTCGGGGTTCCTCAGCCGTTGAAGAAGTTTCTTCAACGGTTGAAGAAGCTTGTTCAACGACTGGAGAAGCTTGTTCGACGGCTGAAGAAACTTCCCCAGCCGTCGAGGAAACCTCCGCAGCGGCGGAAGAAGTTTCTACAGTGAAGGAAGAAACTTCGGCGAGAGCGGAGGAAACCTGCTCAACGACCGGGCAAGTTTGCGCAACGAGGGAGGAAGTTTGCGCGGGGATCCAAGAAGTCTGGCCGGGGACAGCGCAAGGCCCGGCGGGCGCAAGCAAGGGCACTCGGCTATTCGTATTGGTCGGGCTGGGGCGCATCAGGAAACGGCAGAGGTTTTAACACGGTTTCCGGAGTTGTCATTTCCCCTTTAGGGGGACACGGGGCGGCGCGGGCTACCGGGTTTCAGGCCGGGAGGATGCGGGTAGTTGGGCCAGTTTCGCCCCCCCCCCCCCCGAAGAATTTGTCGCGCCCCTGGCCCAGCTTGTGGACGCCTTCCTTGGGTTAAGCGTGTTTCGCAACGGGGCGGGTGTGCTCTAAGAGAACTGCCATGGGACTGCCCGCTCCCCTTGGCATGTTTTTT
>CAYZJP010000058.1:0-2231 GCA_964478755.1 uncultured Klebsiella sp. | reverse complement strand
GCGGTCGGGGGTGGGGCACATCGGGAAACGTAGGGGGTTTTACCAGGTTTCGCGGGTGGGCTCTTTCCCCTTTGGGGGGCACGGGGGGGGGGGGCGGTACGGGGTATGAGCCGGGGGGAGGGGGGTGATGTGGCCGATTTCGCCCCCCCCCCCCCGAAGAATTTGTCGCGCGCCTCGCCGAGCTTGTGGACGCCATACTTGGCGTAGATGCGTTTGCGCAAGGTGCGGGCGGTCTCGTAGGAAACGCCCAGGAGGTCCGCCGCCTCCTTGAGCAGTTTGTTCTCGCAGAGCAATTGCAGGAGCGCGATCTCCTGCGGGGCGAGGACCGCTGCGGATGGATCGGCGGGCGGGGGCAGCGAGTGGCGCAGATAGTCCGCGAGGTGCGCGGCGGCCAAAGGGCAGAGGACACGCTGGCCGGTGGCGGCGGCCTGCAGGCTCTGGCAAAGCTCCGCCGGGCCAAAGGGCTTGTAGAGCAGCCCATCCACCCCGGCGAGCACGGCGCGGAAGGTGAGTTCCGCCGAGGGATAGCCCGACATCAGCACGCAGCGGGTGTCGGGGGAAAGCTCCTTCACCCGGACGATGAGGTCCAGGCCCCCGCGATCCGGCAGGCGCTGGTCGGTGAGCAGGATGGCCAGCGGGTGGTTCAGGAAGAAGTTTTCCACGTTCGCACCGACGTTCGAGGCCCCGAGGAGATGGAAGCCGTTCAGCCCCCGATCCAGAATGCTCACCACGCTGGCCATGACGCCCGCATCATCTTCGACAACATAGATCCATTGCTGCTCGCTCATGCGGGAGGTGCTTGGTGCGGCCTCTGATAGGGCAGCCCGGCGAATCCGGGCTGGCGCGCGAGCCGGCGGCGCAAGAGGTCGCGGGTGTCGTCGTGGTCTTCCACCAGGCTGATGGTGATGCGTGCACTCATGGGGAAGTTGGGTTGGGAATGTCGGGCGTATTGTAAGGGCTGGTCCCGCTCATGCAAGCCATTCCAATGCGATAGCGTTTGTTGGGAAGGTTGACTTTCAGGAATCAAATCCAATCATCAACTCATGCCACTCGTCGTGGATCTCCGCCAACTCCAGACCGAGCCGCAGGAACTCTCCGGCGAGTTGCCTGTGGCTGACTTGATGCTCGATCCGCTCGACCCAGCCCTGCATCTCACGTATCCGCTGGCGCATGACCTGACGGCGACGTTGATGGATAACGCCATCCTCGTGCAAGGCGAACTGCGCTTGCCGATGGAGTGCGAGTGCGTGCGCTGCCTGAAGCGGTTCAAGTTCGAGTTGGAGCTGCCGGATTTCGCCGTTCACCTGCCCCTGGCCGGCGAGGACGCCGTGCCCGTGGTGGACGATTCCGTGGACTTGACACCTTTTTTGCGCGAAGACATCCTCCTCACGCTTCCGCAGCATCCGCTGTGCAAGCCTGACTGTCGCGGTCTGTCGCAGCTCGCGGCCGGCGGCGCGTCGGGCCAAACCTCCCAGACGAACGCAGGCGCGTCGGCATGGGCCGCGTTGAACCAACTGAAACTGAAAGACTAAGACTATGGGCGTCCCGAAGCGCAAACCTTCTCACAGCCGGCAGCGCATGCGCCGCGCTTACAACAGCGTGCTCAAGCTCCCGCAGCTCTCCGTCTGCCCGCAGTGCGCCGCGCCCGCCCTCCCGCACCGGGTCTGCCCGGCCTGCGGCTTCTACAAGGGCAGGCAGATCCTGACCGTCACGGCGGGGATGTAATTTCCAGCGAAGGGCGCGGCGGACTTCCGACGCGCCCTTTGCTTTTCCCAGACTGGCGTTCCGGCTTCCGACCCGCCTACTCTCCCGCCATGCGCATCGCAGTGGATGTCATGGGCGGCGATCATGGCTGTGGCGTCATCATTGACGGGGTCAAGCTCGCGCTGGCGGAGAACCGCCGGCTGACCGAGCTGCATCTGGTGGGCCACCAGGAGGAAATCTCCGCTCACCTTCGCAAAGTCCAGCTCCACACCGACCCGCGCGTCCACGTCCTCCACGCCTCGCAAGTCCTCGACATGGAGGACAAGCCCGTGGACGCGGTGCGGAAAAAAAAGGATTGCTCCATCGTCCGTGCGATCGAGCTGGTCCGCGATGGCAAGGCGGACGCGGTCGTTTCCCCCGGCAACACCGGTGGCATCCTCGCGGCGGGCACGTTCCGCCTGCGCACGCTGCCGGGCACCAGCCGCGCGGCCATCGCGACCGTGATGCCCCAACCGGAGAACGAGTTC
>CAYZJP010000057.1:0-31020 GCA_964478755.1 uncultured Klebsiella sp. | reverse complement strand
TCAGGGGTTTTTGCATCTGGCCGCCACCGTCATCCTCTTGCGGCATTTATGAGATAGCTTCTAGGGCCGTAGGCGCGGCATCGTTGTAGAACGTGGTGCGCCAGGGAGGTGCAAACTCCGTAGGAGCGGCATCCACCGGCGATGCCGCCCCTACGGGGCTGGGGAATTCAATCGCGGGTCGGTGCTACAAAGATGCCGCCCCTGACGGGGCTGCTGCAGCGGCGACCGGCGCAGGAGCGACGCGCTGGACACGGCCCACGGGGGCTGGCAGTTTCCAACGAGCCTAGAACAGATGACGCGGCAAGTGGGCCGGTCATAATCATTGTTCCCATGATCGTTCCGATACCTTCTTTATTCCAGAAACGAACGGTAATCCGACTGGTAATAGTGTCGGTGATAATCCTCCAGATGCTTTGGGCACTCCTGCCACGAGACATGAGCCGCCCGCGTAGTCAGGAAGCGATCGAGGCTATTCGTGTTTGGCAGGCGAATCCGTCAGCCGAAACGAAGGCGGCCTTGTTGGAGCAGATTCGCCGGGATGTAATACGCAATAGGGAGCGAGGACAGACTTTGCTCTGTTTGATGTTCCTTGCCGACATGGTTGCGCTCTACTTCGTCTGGAATTACAGAGGTCCGAAAGCGCATAGCTAAACACCGCATCGGTGTTCACTCGCTACGCGTTTCATTTGCCTTCCCCGCCGTTGCTTCACTCCCACTTGATGGTGCCGGGGGGCTTGCTGGTGATGCGGGCGGAGAGTTTCACGATGGCTTTGACTCCCTCTCCCTTCATCGGATGAGGGGAGAGGGCTGGGGTGAGGGGTTTAGCGCGTCGGCGCAAGGGGCGCACCCCTCATCCGGCCTGCGGCCACCTTCTCCCCTCGCTGCGCGAAGGGCGAAGGGTGCGTGCGGAGCTAAATCCCAAAGGGATTCCGGCGCATAGCCCAGGGGTGCGAGGGACGAGCTACCCTGGGAAACGTCGCCGACAGCCGACAACCCCGACGGGGTTGTGTCCGCCGTGTCCGGGGAGGTGACGCAACCTCGTTGGGGTTGAGCCTCATGGGGGCGGGGATCCAGGGTAGCGCGGGGCGCGCCCCTGGGCTGGAGGACGCGATCCCTTTGGGATTGGACACGGCCCACGGGGGCTGGCAGCTTCCAGCTAGCCTAAAACAATTTAGGTGGCGTTACATTATGAGCACAGCCAAACCATCAGTCATAAAAGTTCGCACCGGCGGCGGAGAGATTTGGTTCACGTCTCGCGATCGCGAGCTTTCTGACGAGGAGCTGTCGGCGTGGGTTCCTCGTTTGGATGAGCAGTTGGTTCGACAAATGCCTAACGAGCCTTTGATTGTGGATGTCGATAAGGTGGTATTCGGTCGAGGGTCACAGACATGAATCTTGGGGGCACAGTTCGGCTAATCAACCCGCGTCACTTCCGTTTTCAGATCGGCTGCTCATTGAATTTCGAGTCAACTTCGATATTGCCTGACAAAAGGATGCTCCTATGAAACTCATTCAACTCCTCTGCATTGCTACCTTGTCCGCCACGCTCATGGCTTGCGGTTCGCTCGAAAAAAAGTCAGTGCTGATAGACCCAGGCGATTCGAAAGAAAAAGTTCTTCAGATCATGGGCACGCCAGGCGACCGTCAGTTTCGGGGCAAGGATGAAGCGTGGCAATATGGTCAGACTGGTGCAGGTTTCGGGTATCACGATTTCAGAATCATCTGGTTCTACGATGGGAAGGTGACGGGCATCACATCTTACAAAGACCACACTCCAGCGACTTCCGCAGCGGCGCACTTCAAGCCGATACGTTGGGAAGATGCGCCGAACCGCACGATAGAACTCCGCATCCGATGATTCCCGGTTGCCGGACCGATCGAGGCTTAGAATGACGCTGGTAACGCGTTGACGCCGTCACTCCCACTCGATGGTGCCGGGGGGCTTGCTGGTGATGTCGAAGACGCAGCGGTTGACGCCTTTGACTTCGTTGATGATGCGGGTGGAGAGTTTCTCGAGGAGGTCGTAGGGGAGCTTCACCCAGTCGGCGGTCATGCCGTCTTGGCTCTCGACGGCGCGGATGGCGATGGTGAAGTCGTAGGTGCGTTCGTCGCCCATGACGCCGACGCTTTTGCAGGGGAGGAGGACGGCGAAGCTCTGCCAAATCTGGTAGTAGAGACCGCTGGCTTTCATTTCTTCGACGACGATGGCGTCGGCGTTGCGGAGGATGGCGCACTTGGCTTCGGTGACTTCGCCGAGGATGCGGACGCCGAGGCCGGGGCCGGGGAAGGGTTGGCGATAGACGATCTCTTTGGGGAGGCCGAGTTCGAGGCCGAGGACGCGGACTTCGTCTTTGAAGAGGCAGCGGAGGGGCTCGACGAGCTGGAATTTCATGCTCTTGGGGAGGCCGCCGACGTTGTGGTGGCTCTTGATGAGCGCGGCGGGGTTGCCCGCGATGGGCACGGACTCGATGACGTCGGGGTAGAGGGTGCCTTGGGCGAGGTATTTGGCCTTGCCGGCGCGTTTGGTGGCGGCTTGGAAGACGTCGATGAAGGCTTTGCCGATGACTTTGCGTTTGCGTTCGGGGTCGGTGATGCTTTTGAGCTTGCGGAGGAAGTGTTGGCTGGCGTCTTCGTATTGGAGCTTCACTTTGAAGTTGCGGCCGAAGACTTCTTGGACGACTTCGGCTTCGCGGGCGCGGAGGAGGCCGTTGTTGACGAAGATGCAGGTGAGCTGGTCGCCGATGGCCTTGTGCAGGAGGGCGGCGGCGACGCTGGAGTCGACGCCGCCGCTGAGGCCGAGAATGACGCGTTCGCTGCCGACTTGGGCGCGGAGGTCGGCGACGGCTTGCTCCAAGTAGCTGCGCATGGTCCAGAGCTTGCCGCAGCCGCAGATGCCGTGGACGAAGTTGCTATAGACTTCGCGGCCGCGCGGGGTGTGGACGACTTCGGGGTGGAACTGAAGGCCGAAGATGCGGCGGGCGCGGTGTTCGATGACGGCGTAGTCGCTGTTCTCGGTGGTGGCGACGACGGCGAAGTCCTTGGGGAGCTTGGTGAGTTTGTCGCCGTGGCTGTTCCAGACTTGGAGGGTGGGGGGGAGGTTTTCGAAGAGGGCGCAACTGGCGTCGTGAACGGTGAGGGTGCCTTTGCCGTATTCGCGTTTCTGGCCGCGTTCGACTTTGCCGCCGTTGAAGTGGGCGAGAAGTTGGACGCCGTAGCAGATGCCCAGGATGGGGACGCCGAGCTTGAAGATGGCGCGGTCGGGCAGGGGGGCGTCGTCTGCGTAAACGCTGGAGGGACCGCCGGAGAGGATGATGCCGCGCGGGGCCATGGCGGCGATTTCGTCGGCGGGGGTGTGGTAAGGGACGATGGTGGAATACACGTTGCACTCGCGAATGCGGCGCGCGATGACCTGCGTGTATTGGGAACCGAAATCAAGGATGACGATTTGCTCGCTCATGCGAAAGCGGGAGTGTTTGCCTGCGGGAGAAGCGAAGCGCGAGGAAAAAATCGGGAACTTGAGGCGCTAGAGTTGTCACTCGCGAACGAAGTGACGGCTCGGGGTCGGTTCATTGTGCCCACACACCAGCTTCGGCTAGCAGATGAAAGATCGTCGCGTCCGCGACAACGTGGGCAACGACCGGTAGTCCGATCCCGCCTGTGAATACCCGCAGCCAGCCGAGAGCGAGCCCATAGATGCCCGCCAGCACGGCCCCCAGAGCACCCGGCGGATAGCCATGTAGATGTCCGATACCGAAGATCGCGGAAGTGGCAGCCACTGCGAACCATGTCCCTCGTTCCTCTACGAACGCCTCGAAAAGAACCACGCGAAAAGCGAGTTCTTCAAGGACTGGGTTCAACAGCGAGAAGATTATGCCAGCGCACCACACGCCGCCCAAAGCTGACACTGGCAACATCATCCGGTAAACCATCAGGTTGGGGCGAGCGAAGTGATTGAAGGTCGTCAGCACGAGCCAAGAGAGAACCGCGACCAGCAGCGTCGCGCCTAGCGTGGCTGGAGTGACATTGCCGAACCGCACGGTAGGTCGCGCCTTGTTGAACGCAGGGAGCCAGCGGGTCAATGCGAAGTAGCTCGCAAGCGCGATGAGCCAAGGCACAGGCCAGATTTGAAGGCTCGGGATTGCAGCGGCACCGATCAGGAGCGCGGCGAAAACGAGGACGGCCACTACTTCTTCGCCTCCGGCGGGGCCGCGACGGGCACATACATGAACGACCCGTCGTCGGCCTTGTATTCCAGCTTCATGCCCTTGGGCGCGTCGGGGATCGCGGCGATGTATTTCATCGTGACCAGCTCCTCCAAGTCCTTCGGCGGGCGGCTCTCGCCGGCCTCGAACTTCTGGATCGCGTCAATCAGCTTGGCCTGGTCGAGCCGGCCGAGGCTCGCCTTCTGCGCCTTGCCGATGGCGGCGATGTAGTCGAGCGGCGCGGCGATGGGATTGTCGCCGAGCTTGGACGGCTCCTTCTTCGGCTCGGGCTTGGGGTCGGGACTGCACGCGCCGAGCAGCACGGCCAGTGAGAGCGTGGCAAACAATTGGGCTTTCATGACGGCAAATTAGCAACGAACGGCGGTTAGCCAAGTTCTTTCAAGCCAGCTCACTTCGGTGCCTGCGGGCGCGGCACGTTGCGGAGGCGCTCGCGCAGCATGTCAGCGCGCAAGGTGTCGCGCTCCTCGGCACCGAGCTTCTCGGTGTGCTGCTTCTGGAGATGCGCGGGTTGGGTGAGGAGAAACAGCTCGTCGGTGAGCGAGCGAGCGAGCTTCTCGAACATTCCCAATTCCGCGCCGAGGCGCAGGAGCGAGAGCAGGTTCATCGTCTCCTTCGACGTGATGGTGTGCGCGTTGGCGAGGATGCCGTAGGCGCGCCCGATGTGGTTGAAGACGATCTTCGGCTTTTTCTCAAGCAGCAACTGCCGCGCGTTCTCCTCCTCCTCAATGATCTGGTTGAGCGCCTTGCCGATGCGCTCGATGATCTGCAGCTCGGACTCGCCAAGCGTCATCTGGTTGGAGACTTGGAAGACGTTGCCGAGCGCCTCGGTGCCCTCGCCGTAGAGGCCGCGCACGGCGAAGCCCAGCTTGTTCGCGGCATTGATGATGCGGGTGATCTCCTCCGCGAGCACGAGGCCGGGCAGATGGAGCATCGCGCTGACGCGGATGCCCGTGCCGAGGTTCGTGGGGCAGGCGGTGAGGTAGCCAAGCTCCGGCGAGAAGGCGAAGTCGAGCTTCGGCTCCAGCGCGGAGTCGAGCGCGTCAATGGCCTGCCAGCAGGCCTTGATCTGAAGGCCGGGGCGGAGCGCCTGCATGCGCAGGTGATCTTCCTCGTTGATCATCACGCAGAGGCTTTCCTCCTGATTCAGGACCAAGCCGCTGCCCGCGCCCTTGGCGGCGTGCTCGCGGCTGATGAGGTGGCGCTCGACGAGAATCTGTTTGTCGAGGGGCGTGAGGTCGTCCATCGCGGCGGTGAAATGCGGCGCGAGCTGCGGCTGGCCCTCGATGGCGGGCCGGATCATCTCGAGCACACGCAAGCGGTCGGGCTTCTTGGCCCACGAGGGGAAGGGCTGCTGCCTGAGATTGCGCGCGAGCCGCACGCGACTGGACATCACGATGTTGTCGTGAGGGCCGGTGCGCTGGCAGGAGACAGAAGGCGGCGCGAGGAACTCGTGGATGGTCATGGCTTCAGTTGCTTGAGTTCATCCCGCAACTGTGCGGCCTCCTCGAAGTTCTCCTCGGCGATGGCCTTCTCCAATCGCTTCTGAAGCAGCTTCTGCTTTTGAGCTTCCGCACGCGACTGCTGGAGTGCGGCGGGCACCTTGCCGGTGTGGCGTGTGCCCTTGTGCATGGACTTGAGCATCCCTTCGAGGCCCTCACCGAAAGTAGTGTAGCACTCCGAGCAGCCGAAACGGCCCGCCTTCTTGAAGTCCGCCTGCGAATAGCCGCACGTGGGACACTTCACGCCGACCTCGGCGGGCGTTTCCGATTCGGCCGCCGGCTCAGGCGAGAGGGCCTGACCGAGCAATGCGTCGGCGAGCGAGTAGCTGGTGGGATCGTCCACGCCCTTTTCCTTCGAGCAATCCTCGCACAGGTCCACCTTCTGCATCTTGTCCCCGACGATCTTGGTCAGGTGGACCTTGGCCTCGTTTTGTTTGCAGACGTTGCAGAGCATGAGAAATGGCGGTCCAACTACGGAAAATTAATCTTTGAGCGGCGTGCGTTCGCCCGCGCGAATGACGTCAACGTGATTGTGACCCGGCCCCACAGACTGAACTCGGAGACCCACAACGCCTGGAAACACTTTCCCAAGCGCCAGCCAAACCGCCATGCCTGACACGAATGCCACCGTGCCGATTAGGAAACTTCGGCGCAGTGATTTCGTGTTCATTCGTGTTGATTCGTGGTTGAGGACGCTGCCCTAAATTGGCTCGCCGCTGACCTTCGTCAAGGCGTGATACTTCTCGATGAGCTGCTGCGAGACCGCGCCGGGCTTGCCCGTGCCGATGACGCGGCCGTCAATCTTCACCACCGGGATTATCTCCGCACCGGTGCCGGTGAGGAAACATTCGTCGGCGTTGTAGAGGTCGTAACGCGTGAGGTTCGGCTCGCCCGTCTTCAGGCCCAGCTCGCGGCCCAAGTCCAGCGCGGTCGCGCGCGTGATGCCGTAGAGCGCGCCAGCGGAGAGCGGCGGGGTGAGCAGCTCGTTGCCTTTGATGATGAACAGATTGTCACCCGTGCACTCGGCCACGTAGCCGTCGGCGTTGAGCATGATGGCCTCCTCGACGCCCGCGTTGTTGGCCTCGATCTTGGCGAGGATGTTGTTCAGGTAGTTGAGTGACTTGATGGCCGGGTTGACGGCGTTGTGCAGGTTGCGCGTCGTCGCCACCGTCACGATGTCCATGCCGCGCTGATACATCTCCGGCGGGTAAAGCTGGATTTTCCCGGCGATGACGATGACCGAGGGTGCCTTGCAGCGGTTCGGGTTCAAGCCCAGCGTTCCCACGCCGCGCGTGACCACGAGGCGGATGTAGCCATCGGTGATTTTGTTTTTCCGGCAAGTGTCCACGACGGCCTTCGTCATCTCGGCGGGCGTCATCGGGATGGTGAGCAGGATGGCCTTGGCCGAGCAGTAGAGCCGGTCAATGTGCTCCTTCAGCTTGAAGACCTTGCCGTGATACGCGCGGATGCCCTCGAAGATGCCGTCGCCGTAGAGCAGCCCGTGGTCAAACACGGAGATCTTCGCCTTGTCCTCGTCGTAAAACTTGCCGTCAATATAGATTTTCATGTCAAAACGTCCGCGCAGCGTAGGGAAACGGCACAAAGCCGCAACTCAGGAATCGCCGGCCAACTACGACGCGCTGGCCGGGTTGGCCTCGGCTTTACGGCTCGTCACTTTTTCCGTTCCGGTTGCGCGCTCCGGCCTGCGCTTCCTCGTCCGTTTTCGCCGCGTCGCGCTCGAGGAATTGCACGACCTTCCAGAACGCAAACCCCACGATGCCCAGGGCGAGCAATGCCCACACGGTGCCCACCGCCATGTCGTGCTGCCGCTCGGTGGACACGCCTCGGATAGCCAGCGCAAAACCCCCGAGCGTGCCCACAGCGAGCAACGCCGTGAAGCCCACCGCCAGCTTCACCGGCGGCTTGCGCCCCTCCGCCAACGCGCGGAAGAACACCCGCTCCACCACATACCACGCCGCCGCTGCCACAGCGGCAAACGCCACGAAGGTCCAGACGGAAAACTCGAAGCGCACCGTCGGGTTCACCGACTTGAGCGACTCGATAAACGCGGCGGTCAGGCCCAGGCAGCCAGCCCCGGCCCACTGCAGCAGCCGGAGGAAGTCGTGTTCGGATTTCGGTGTCGGTGTCGGCTCCAAATCAAACAGGGGTTAGTCAAACATCTTGCCCGGATTCAAAATCCCGTGCGGGTCGAGCGCCTTGCGCAGTTCGCGGTGAACACGCAGCGAGGCGTCACCGACGAACTTGGGGAGAAAATCCTTCTTCGCCACGCCCACGCCGTGCTCGCCGGTGATGGTGCCGCCGAGACGGATGGCTTCGTCGAAGATTTCCTTGAACGCCTCATGGATGCGGTGCATCTCGGCGGTGTTGCGCTCGTCGGTGAGAAACGTCGGATGCAAATTCCCGTCGCCCATGTGGCCGAAGGTGCCGATGCGCAAATTGTGCTTCTTCGCGACGGCCTCGACGAAGCGAATCATCCGCGCCAGTTCGCTGCGTGGCACAGTGGCGTCTTCGAGGATGGTCGTGGGCGCGAGGCGCGCGAGCGCGCTGAACGCGCTGCGGCGCGCAGTGGCCAGCTTCGTGGCCTCGGCTTCGTCCCTCGCGACGCGCACTTCCATCGCGCCGTTCTTGCGCGCCAGCTCGGCCATTTTTGCAGCCTCATCCTCGACGGCGGCGGGATGGCCGTCCGTCTCCATGAGCAGGAGCGCTTCGCAGTCGAGCGGCAGGCCGGCCTTCGCAAAATCCTCGACACAATGAATCGTCGTGCGGTCGAGAAACTCCAGCGTGCAGGGGATGATCTGCGCGGCGATGATGTCGCTGACGGTCTGCGCGGCGGCATCCATCGCGCTGTAGGTGGCGACCATCGTCTTCTTCGCGGCGGGCTTGGGGATGAGCTTGAGCAAAACTTTCGTGATGACGCCGAGCGTGCCTTCACTGCCGACAAAGAGGTCCTTGATGGAATAGCCCGCGACATCCTTCACGCACTTGTTGCCGGTGAACAAAACTTCACCGTCGGGCAAAACGACTTCGAGGCCCATGACGTAGTTGCGCGTGATGCCGTATTTGAGGCCGCGCAGGCCGCCGGAGTTTTCCGCCACGTTGCCGCCGATGGTGGAAATCTTCATCGAGCCAGGGTCGGGCGGATAAAACAAACCGACCGCCGCCGCCGCGTCCGCGACTTGCAGCGTGGTCACGCCCGGCTCGACGAGCATGGTGAGGTTCGCGCGGTCCACCTCGAGGATGCGGTTCATGCGCGCGGTGCACATCACGATGCAATCGGGCGACGGCAGGCTGCCGCCGGAAAGGCCCGTGCCCGAGCCGCGCGTGACGAGCGGTGTGCGCGTGACGTTCGCGAGCTTGAGCACGCCGGCGATTTGCTCCGTGGTCGTGACGAACACCACGCAGCCGGGCATCTGGTTCAGCGCGGCGGTGCCGTCGAACGAATAGGGGATCAAATCTTCCCTCGACGTGAGAACCTGGTCGGCCCCGAGGAGGCCGCGTAGCCGGACAAGGATTTCGGAGGACAAGGTCATGAGGCGATCAGCGGTCAGCAACCAGCGAAAAGACAGCATTGAGCTGACGCAGACCGCTGATGGCTGACAGTTCCTTCACGCCTTCACCGTGATGCGCTTCCAATTCAGCTTGTGCCGCTTGGCATAGGCGGAGAGCACCTTTTCATTCTCCATCAACACCGCACGCACGACACCGGAGTCGTCCGCGTAGCCGAACTGCTCGTTGGAATCCGGGATGAGGTCGCGCTGCTTGTGGACATAAGCCAGGGCGAAGGCCGCCTCGGCCACGGCGAAGAGCGGCGTCTCCTTGTCCGCGCCCTCGACAAAGTCCTCCACCACGTCGGCGAGGAACTCGATCTGCTCGACCAGGTGCGGATATTTCGGCGCGTTGATCTGCGCGAACTCCATCTTGAGCATGGGCAGTTTCTTGTGGATGCCCTCCAAAATCTTCGGTGTTACCTGCGCCGCGCCGTGATGGACGTATTTGACGATTTCAGCCATGCGCGAAGACTGCGGCAAAAGCCGGGGGAAGACAAGCCGCAGGACGAACCAGGCGCGCCGCCGTCACTTCAGCAGCGGTTTCAACGCGGCAGTCACCTCGGGCACGTTCGTCTCGTTGAGCGACTGCTCGGCGAAGCGCGCCTTCACTTTCGCGCCATCAGTGACGATGGTGGTGACGTGGGCACGGTCGTTGAGCGCCCACGTGTTCGGGCCGAGCTTGTCCTCGGCATAAAAAGCGAGCGTGGTGGCCTCGAACTTCATGGACTGCTGCACCTTGGGCAGATACTCGCGGTGCTTCTCGGCGTCGTCAGTGAGCCAAACAGCGACGACGTGCGTGTCCTTGCCCAATTCGACGACCGCCTTGTCGAGGAATTTGAGGTAGCGTGCGATGGGCCGGTCGAACTTGTCCCCGCGGATGAAGACGTAAACGGTCGGCTTGGCCTTGCGCGTGGTGGTGTAGGTGATTTTTTTGCCAACGTCGTCGCCGGTGGCGGCGTCGGCCTTCAATTCGGGCAACGCGCTGTCCACGGCGGGGCCGGACTCGATGGCCGCGCGGGCGGGCAGGACGGCAACGAGGAAAACGCCGAGCGGGAGGACGAGACGTGACATAGGACGAGCAGTTGAAGTTTGGCTGTCCGGCATGGATTCGAACCATGACAAAGGCCTCCAAAGGGCCTTGTGCTACCGTTACACCACCGGACAAGCCGTGGCGGGAACCTAGCGAACGGGCACGGGCACGCAAAGGTTTTTTCCGGCACAATTGCCGCTTTCCATTCACCCGCGCGTCGCTATCGTCGCTCCGGTTGCGCTGGCCGTCGCCAGCCGCGTGTTTCCCCGATACACCGCTTATGCGCCGCACCAAAATCATCGCCACACTCGGTCCCGCCACGAGTTCGCCCGAAATCCTCGGCCAGCTCATGGACGCGGGCATGAACATCGCCCGGCTCAACATGTCGCACGCCCCGCACGACTGGGTGCGCGCCACCGTGAAGCACCTCCGCGCCGCCGCCGAGGTCCGCAAGCGCTCCATCGGCATCCTCATGGACACGCAGGGGCCGGCCATCCGCACCGGCGATCTCCCGGTGCCGCTGGACTTGAAGCCCGGCCAGAAGTTCGTCCTCACCGTGCGCGGTGAGAAGAGCGAGGAGGAGCACTCCGTGGACGTGAACTACGAAAACTTCGTCAACGACATCAGCGTCGGTGACGTGGTGCTGCTCGACAACGGCGCCATCCACATGAAGGTGCTCGCCAAGCACGCGAACAAGGTCGAATGCCAGGTTCTCACGCCCGGCAGGCTCGGGAGCCGCCGCCACATCAATCTCCCCGGCGTCAGGGTCAGCCTCCCCGCGCTCACCGCGAAGGACATCGCCGACGTGGCGCTCGGCCTTGAAATCGGCGTGGACTACATCGCGTTGTCCTTCGTGCGCGAGGCGAAGGACATCCGGCAGCTCCGCGCGCTCACCGAGTCTTCCAAGCATCGCCCGCAGATCATCGCCAAAATCGAGGATCAGCAGGCGGTGAAGAACATTGATGAGATAATCAAGGAGGCCGACGCCATCATGATCGCGCGCGGCGACCTCGGCATCGAGGTGCCCTACGAAGAATTGCCGATCATTCAGCGCAAGATCGTCAAAATCTGCCTCCGCGTCGGCAAACCCGTCATCGTCGCCACGCATATGCTGGAGAGCATGATCGAAAACCCCATGCCCACGCGCGCCGAGATCACCGATGTGGCCAACGCCGTCTATGAGCAGGCCGACGCCATCATGCTCTCCGGCGAGACCACCGTGGGCAAATACCCGGTAAAGTGCATCGAGGTCTTCGACAAGATCGCCCGCCGCATCGAGCGCAGCGGCAACGCCGGCTACCACGAGCGCGCCGAGCTGACCAGCCCGCGCCAGAAGCTCGTCAAGAGCGCCGTCGTCATGGCCGACCAGCTCCGCGCCGAGGCCGTCATCGTCTTCACGCGCCGCGGCAGCATGGCGCGGTGGACATCATGGCTGCGTCCGCGCTTCTCCCCCATCTATGCCGTGTGCGAGACGTGGCCGCTGGCCGACTCGCTTGCGTTGAACTGGGGCCTCGCTCCGGTCGTGTTTCCCTTCGACCACAACGACCCGGAGAAGAACATTGATGTCGCGCTGGCCCGCATGAAGGCGGACGGCATCCTTCATCGCGGCCAGACCGCCGTCATCATCAGCGCCATGTCCAGCGGCGCGCAGATCGTGGACGCGGTGCAGATGCGGGTGCTGGAGTGAACGAATTTGGGGATTCAGAGAAAAATTAAGAGCGAGATCGTGATCCGCAAGGCCGCTCCGCTCGGTTCATAGTCTCAGTCCTAATCTTAATCCCGATCCTCTGCTTTGAGCCACAAACGCAAATTCTCCGGCGGCGCGCTCGCCTTCATCGGCTTCATGCTCTCGCCGCTCTCGTGGTGGAACGATCTCTTCGTGAACATCCCGCTCGCGCTGGCGTTCGCGTGGATCGTGAGCTGGTTCTGGCCCGCCGTCTTCACCGCGAGCTTCGTGCTCGGCTACTGGCTGACAAACATTCTCGGCCTCGTCCTGATGCAGAAGGGCGCGCAGCAAGTTGTGTCCGAGAAGCCCGAGCTTTACACGCGCCGGCAACTCCTGCGCGACATCGGCATCTCGCTCGCCTACACGTTGCTCATCATCGCGCTGGTCAAATATGGCGTGCTCAAGCCGCTGCCGGATTACATGCCGAAACAGTGAGCGGCTCCCCACTTGCGCCACCGGCGATCACGCACCACCTTGGCCGCATGGAAGACACGGCGACAGTGGATTGCCCCTTCTGCGGCCAGAGCATGGAACTGGTGCTGGACACCAACGTCCCTTCGCAACGCTTCGTCACCGACTGCGAAGTCTGCTGCCGGCCCTTCGAGGTGAGTGCGGAGTGTGAGGACGGCGATGTGGTGTCGGTGAGCGCGGCGGGAAGCTGAACCAGCTCCGCCCGCTACTTTCTCCACTCGTCAATCACCGACGCGATGAGCGCGGTCCAGCCGGTCTGGTGCGACGCGCCGAGGCCCGCGCCGGTGTCGCCGTGGAAGTATTCGTAGAAGAGGACATTGTCGCGCCAGTGCGGGTCGGTCTGGAACTTTTCGTTCACACCAAAGACGGCGCGTCGGCCTTGAGCATCGCGAGCGAAGATGTGGACGAGCCGCTCGGCGAAGCCGCCGGCAAGTTCGTCGAGGTTGATGGGCGTCTCGTCCTCCGAGCAGCCGGGGATGGTGAACTTGCCGCCGTAGGCTTTCCGCAGTTTGCGCAGCGCCTCGATCAACATGAAGGTCGTCGGGAACCAGATCGGCCCGCGCCAGTTCGAGTTGCCGCCCTTGAGCTTGGCGATGGATTCGCCCGGCTCGTAGCCGATGCTGCGATGGTCGAGGACGAAGGGGTGCTGCTCGTGGTGCTTCGAGAGGCTGCGCAGGCCGTAGGGCGAGCGGAACTCGCCGGGGTTCCAGATGACCCGCAGCAGCCGGTGGATCTGCTCCGGGTTCATCACGGCGAGGACGTGGACCTTCTCGTCGTCCTCCTCCAGCGTGGTGACACAGCGCTCGACGAGGTCGGCGCGGTTCTTCAGGAACCAGTGCATGTTCGTGCGAAACTCCGGGAATGGTTCGAGCCACTTCTCCTCCAGCCGCTCGATGGCGAACATCGGAATCAAGCCGACCAGCGAGCGCACGCGGAACTTGTCGCTGCGCCCGTCGGGATGCCCAAGCACGTCGTAGAAGAAACCGTCCTCCTCATCCCACAATTCCACGTCGTCTCCGCCCATGTGTTTCATCGCGGAGCCGATATAGACGTAGTGTTCGAAGAACTTCGTCGCGGTGGCCTCGTAGGTCTTGTTCTCCTTCGCCAGCTCCAGCGCGATGCGCATCATGTTCAAACAAAACATGCCCATCCATCCCGTGCCGTCAGACTGCTGAAGCGTCGTGCCGTCGGGCAGTTTCTCGCTGCGGTCCAGCACGGTGATGTTGTCGAGGCCGAGGAAGCCGCCCTCGAAAACATTGTTGCCCTCGCGGTCCACCTTGTTGACCCACCACGCGAAGTTCATCAGCAGCTTGTGGAAGCAGCGCTCCAGAAAATCGCGGTCGGCCTTCCCGTGCCGGATGCGGTCCATGTTATAGACGCGCCACACGGCCCAGGCGTGGACGGGCGGATTCATGTCGCTGAACTCCCACTCGTAGGCGGGAATCTGGCCGTTCGGATGCTGGAACTGCTCGAAGAGCAGGAGCCACAACTGCTGCTTGGCAAACTCCGCGTCCACGAGCGCGAAGGGCACGGCCTGGAACGCGAGATCCCACGCCGCAAACCACGGATACTCCCACTTGTCCGGCATCGAGAGGATGCGCTTGGAGTTGAGATGCTCCCAATGGCGGTTGCGGACTTTGCGACGCGACTCCGGCGGCGGCGCGGCGGGGTCGTCGCCCTTGAGCCACCGGCTCACTTCGAAGCGGTAAATCTGTTTGCTCCACAAAAGACCCGCGAGCGCCTGGCGCTGCACGCGCTTCTCGTCGGCGGTGGCGGTCTTGGGCTGGATGGCGGCGTAGAATTCGTCGGCCTCGTCGCGCCGCGCCTGCAAGATGGTTTCCACTCCCGCGAGCGGACGTGCCAGCTCGCGGTTTGTGAGCCGCAGCCGCACGACGGCGGATTCGCCGGGCGGAACCTCAAAGCGGTAGTCGAGACAGGCCTTGGTGCCGGTCTGCTGCGGGTTGACGCACTGCTCGCCGTGGATGAGGTGGCGGTGGAACGCGTCCTTCGTGAAGCGGCTGCGGTTCTTCGACTGCGGGCCGAAGAGCAGTTCCGCGTTGGTTTCGTTGTCCGTGAAAAGCGGGCTGCCGCCGAGCTGCGCGTAAAGCTGGTAATCGTCGAGCCGGTAGTCGAAGTGCAGCCGCTCGATGCTGGGGCAGAGGGAGTCGTCCGCGACGAGCGTGAGATGCGTGCGGCTCGGCTCGCCGAGGCGGATGTGCGGCTCTGGAAATTCGCTGTCTCCCCAGGACCAACGGTTGCGGAACCAGAGGTGCGGCAGCAGGCGGATCGGCGCCGTGTCAGGGCCGCGATTGAATGCCTCGATGCGGATGCAGATGTCCTCCGGGCCGGCCTTCGCGTATTCCACAAACACGTCGAAGTAGCGGTCCTCGTGAAACGCGCCGGTGTCGAGCAACTCAAACTCCGGGTCGGTCGGCCCGCGCCGCTTGTTCTCCTCGATGAGCTGCGCGTAGGGATACGCGCGCTGCGGATACTTGTAATTCCATTTGAGGTAGGAATGCGTCGGCGTCGAATCGAGGTAGAAGTAATACTCCTTCACGTCCTCGCCGTGGTTGCCCTCGTTGGGCGTGAGGCCGAAAAGCCGCTCCTTGAGAATCGCGTCGCGCTCGTTCCACAACGCGAGGCCGAAGCACATCACCTGATACCGGTCGCAAATCGCCGCCAGCCCGTCCTCGCCCCAGCGATAGGCGCGCGAACGCGCGTGGTCGTGCGGAAAGTAATCCCACGCGTTGCCGTCCGCGCTGTAATCCTCGCGCACCGTGGCCCACGAGCGCTCGGAAACGTAAGGCCCCCACATGCGCCACGGCGCGACGGGGCTGGCGTGCGCCTCGTTGAGGCGATGTTGTTCCTTCGTGTGGTTCACAGTGATGCTTGTCGCGGGAAATGTCTGGCGCGAGTCTGCGTTGTGTCCGCCGCCGATTCAACCGCGTTCTTGAGTTCGCGCGCGTCGCCTTTCATCCTCTCGCCCGATGGAACGGCCACACATGACTCCCGATGCGGGCGAGCGCCGCGTCCAGTTTGTCGGCGACTCGCTGCGGTTCACGCTCGCGCACCCGCACGCGCGCGAGTGGGCCGACGCCGGCTGGACCGCGCGCCTGCGCACGAATCTCGGTCGCGCCGGCACCATCCGCCGCGAAATCATCCAGTCCAAGTTTGAGAAAGTCCCGCTTGCCGGCGCGTCCTGGCGTGACATCCCAATGCGCTGGTCGGACAATGAATGGCAGCTTTCGCTCCCGCTCACCGAGGTCGGCTGGTTCAAGGCCAAGCCCTACGCGCTTGACCCGCGCGGCTTCCAGCACTGGCCGCACGGCGACGACTTCGGCGTCAGCGTGCATCCCAACTGGGCGCGCACCGCGAACACGATTTACTGCGCGTTCACGCGGATGTTCGGCGAGACCAAGTCGCTCACGTCCACCACCGACCTCACTCGCAAGGCCCAGATGAGCGTGCTGGACCAGCTCGGCTACACGGTCATCCCGCCATCTGGCAAACTCCGCGACCTCACGCGCCAGCTCCCGCACATCTTCGACACGCTCGGCTGTCGCATTCTGCATTTGCTCCCGGTGAACCCCACGCCCGCGACCTACGCGCGCTTCGGCCGCTTCGGCAGTCCTTACGCGGCGGAAGATTTGACCGGCATTGACCCGGCGCTCGTCGAGTTCGACCAGCGCACGACGGGCGTCGAGCAGTTTCAGGAACTCGCCTCCGCCGTCCACGCCCGCGGTGGCCGCGTCTTCCTCGACATCGTCATCAATCACACCGGCTGGGGCTCGTGGTTGCAGGAGAATCATCCCGAGTGGTTCGTGCGCAAACCCGACGGCCGCTTCGAAAGTCCCGGCGCGTGGGGCAACACTTGGGAAGACCTCGTCGAACTCGCGCAACGTGACCCCGCGCTGTGGGAACATATCGCCGATGCGCTGCTGACGTGGTGCCGGCGCGGCGTGGATGGGTTTCGCTGCGACGCCGGCTACAAGGTGCCCGCGCCCGCGTGGCAGCACATCCTCGCGCGCGTGCGGGAGGAGTTTCCCGACACGCTCTTCCTGCTCGAAGGTCTTGGCGGCGGCTGGGGCGAAACCGAGACCTTGCTCACCGAGGGCGGGATGCAGTGGGCTTACTCCGAGTTGTTCCAGGAGTTCGGCCCCGCGCAGGTCGCCGGCTATCTCGATCACGCCTTCAAGCACAGCCACCGCGTCGGCACGCTCGTCCACTACAGTGAGACCCACGACAATGACCGGCTGGCGAAGCGCGGGCGCGCGTGGTCTCTGTTGCGCAATCAGCTCTCCGCGTTGGCGAGCGTGAACGGCGGCTTCGGCTTCACCTGTGGGGTCGAGTGGCTCTGCGGTGAGAAAATCAACGTCCACTCCTGCCGCGCGCTCGCGTGGGGAAGCGAGTCGAACATCGTGCCTGAACTCGCACGGTTGAATGCGCTCCTCGCCGACCACCCCGCGTTCTTCGACGGCGCGAAGCTCACGCGCGTCAGCCCGTCCGACTCCGCCATCTACGCGCTCCGCCGCGATTCCGAGGAAGGCCTCGACGCCGTGCTCGTGCTCGTCAACACCGACCCAAACTCCACTCACACTTTCAGGTTGAGCTGTGAAGTTTGGATGGCTCTGGGCGACCCGAAATTTGATTTGCTGGCCGACAGTGGGGCTTGGCCGTCCAACAGGTTTCCCAGCTTGGAAAAGGCAGGTTACGGCTACATTGAACTGACCGTGCGCCCCGGCGCAGCGCATTGTCTCAGTGCGACCGACAAGCCGGTTGGCCTCAGCGGCGACGCCTACCGTCGCGCCCGCGCGCAGGCGGCCTTCGCCTTCACCGCGCTCGCGCAAGCGCAGGCCATCGAGCGCCTCGCCGCGCTGGACTGGCGCGCCCTCGCCGCGCAAGTGGATGCCGACCCGCGCGCGTTCCTCGCCGGTCTCAGCCGAGCCGGCGACGACGCTTACGCCCCGGTCATCGAGTGGTCGCTCGCAGACACGCGCCGCATCCTGCTCGTCCCGCCCGGCCACTGGCTGCTGGTGCGGGACGCCGCGCCGCTCCGCGCAACGCTCGTGCCGGCGACTTGCAGTCGCCGTCCGGAGGCTGCGAACCGTCTGGACGGCGACTGCAACTCGCCGGCACGCACCGACTCCATCCCCACGGCCACCGGACACATCGCGTGCTTCCCGCCGCAGTCCTTCACCGGCGATGCCACGCTCACCCTCGCCCGCCTCGCCGCCACGCCTTCCGCTGCGACTGGCACCATCCGTTTCCTCCCACCCGAGCCGACTAATCACTATTCACTAATCACTAATCACTCTTCCTCCCTCGCCCTCCTCACCAACGGCACCGGCGCGATGGCCCGCCTAGGCGTGGACCTCGGCTCCGTCCGCTCGAAATACGACTGCGTCCTCGGCGCGAACCTGCACGGCAGCGTCCCCGTGGACCGCCATGTCTTCGTGAAGCGCCTGCGCGCGTGGGTGAACGCGGACGGTTTCATCACCGCGCTCAACGCCGAGAACCTCGTCGCCTTCACGCCCGGCCCGCCGGCGGTCTGGAAGTTCGTCGCGAACGCGGGTGACGGTCGCAGCGTGGAGATTCACCTGCTTGCGGACATGGTGCCCGGCAGAAACACGACGCTGCTGCGTTTCGTGCGCCCGCCGCACGCGCCCGCGCTGGGCCGCGAACTGCCGGCGGAATGTTCCGTGAGCCTGACCGTGCGCTTCGACATCGAGGACCGCAGCTTCCACTGCGAGACCAAGCGCAATCCCGGCGGCGAGCATCACCTCGGCGCGAACTCGCATTCGCTTCAAGGCCGCGCCGGCTTCGCCTTCACGCCCGCGTCCGACCGACAGTTGAAAGTCTGGGCCGACGCGGGCCGCTACCATCACGAGGGCGAGTGGTCGGTGAACCTGCCGCATCCGAACGAAGCCACGCGCGGCCAGGAAGGCTGCGGCGACGCCTACAGCCCCGGCTGGTTTGAGCTGCCGTTGCGCAAGGGCGAGGCTGTCACGCTCGCCGCCAGCGCGGAGGCGGAGGAGCAATTCGACCTCGCGAAGATTGTGTTCACCGCGAACGGCCCCGACACGTCGCCCACGCCTGTAGTGGCGGCCTGCGACCGCCGGCCAGGAACCGAACGGCACTCAAAGAGCGTCGCAACAGAGACGGAAGGCGCACTTGAGACTCGTCCCGCCGGAAGTGCTGAGTCTGTCAAGGTCCCGCCCGCGCCCAAGACCCGCGCGCTGTTTGACTTCATCACCGAGAGCGTGCCGCTGGCCGGGCCGACGCCAGCGCCGCGCAGCCAGCTCGAATTGCCGGGCATGGTCATGCCGCAAGCATCTACTGAGGCCGCAGCGGAAGCCGTGATTCCGCCGCCGTCCTTCTCCGACCAGCTCACCCGCGCCATCCGCGCGTTCATCGTGCGGCGCGACGCGGGCAAAACCGTCATCGCCGGCTATCCGTGGTTCCTCGACTGGGGCCGCGACACGCTCATCTGCGCGCGGGGTCTGCTCGCCGCCGGAATGCGCGACGAAGTGAAACAAATCCTCGTCACCTTCGGGCGCTTCGCCGAAAACGGGACGCTGCCCAATGCCATTTATGGCGACAATGCCAGCAACCGCGACACGAGCGACGCTCCGCTGTGGTATGGCGTCGTGTGCGAGGACTTCGCCAGCGGGGACGGCGAAGCACACCTGACGAGCGGCGAGCTTTACGTGACGCCCGTGGACGCGTCGGGCCGCACCATCGCCGACGTGCTACGCACCATCGCGACCGGCTACCTGCGCGGCACGCCCAACGGCATCCGCGTGGACGCGGCGAGCGGACTGGTCTGGAGCCCGAGCCACTTCACCTGGATGGACACAAACCATCCCGCCGCCACGCCGCGCGAAGGCTATCCGGTGGAAATTCAAGCGTTGTGGATTCGCCTGCTGCGCCAACTCGACCGCCTCGGCGTCGCAGCGGACGGGGAAGCTTGGAGTGAACTCGCCGTCCGCGCCGAACGCTCGCTGGATGAACTTTTCTGGCTGGACGACAAAGGCTGGTTCGCCGACGCGCTGCTGGCCAAACCCGGCGTCTCCGCGCGCGACGCGACACGCGACGAGGCGCTCCGCAGCAACTGTCTTTTCCCCATCAGCCTCGGCCTCGTGGCCGGCGAGCGTGCCCGGCGCACGGTGGACGCCGCGCTGCGCCACCTCGTCGTGCCCGGCGCGCTGCGCTCGCTTGCGCCGCTGCCGGTGACGCCGCCGCTGCCGATTTACAGTCACGACGGACGCCTGCTGAACGACCCAGCCAACCCCTACTGGGGCCGCTACGAAGGCGACGAGGACACGCGACGCAAGCCCGCATATCACAATGGAACCGCTTGGACGTGGACCTTCCCCGTCTTCTGCGAAGCCCTCGCGCGCGCACATGACTTCACGCCCGAAGCAGTCGCCGCCGCGCGTGCTTATCTCGGCAGCGCGAGCGAGTTGCTCAACTCTGGCTGTCTCGGCCAGCTCCCCGAAATCGTGGACGGCGACGCCCCGCACACCCAACGCGGCTGCGACGCGCAGGCTTGGGGCGCGACGGAGGCGCTGCGCGTGTGGTCAACTCTTCGGGCCTGACGGCGAGCCATTCGCTTCCTCGCCGACGCATTCGCGTTGCATCGTGTGGTGTCGTAGGCAAGATGCGGTCGCCAATCCAACCAAGCCCGCCCATGAATGACATAGACGATGAAGAAGGAGACGAGAGCCACACACTTTTCATGTTGCGCGGCGGCGCAGTGATGCCCGTTGACAAGGCATTTCAGGCCGCGCAAACCACCGTCCAAGGTCAGGCGCAGACCGCGTCCGTGCTGGTGGTGGACGACAGCCGCACGTTACGCCGGCTGCTCGTCCGCGCGCTGACCGAGATCGGTGTCAGCAAGATCACCGAGGCGGAGAACGGCCGCGAGGGGCTGGACCTGATCCGCTCCCAGGAATTCGACCTCGTGCTCCTCGACATGGAGATGCCGGAGCTGGACGGCCTGCAGGTGCTTAACGCCATCAAGTCCGATCCGTTCACGCGCTCCATCCCGGTCATCGTCATCTCCGGTGCGGAGCAGTTCGAGAACACTGTGAAATGCATCGAGCTGGGCGCGGAGGACTACCTGCCCAAGCCCTTCAATCCCGTGCTGCTACGCGCGCGCGTCACATCCTCGCTGGAGAAGAAGCGCCTGCGCGACCGCGACCGCGTGCGGCTCGCGGAATTGCAATACGAAAAGGAGCTGCTGCAACTGGAGCAGGAGAAGTCCGAGCACCTGCTGCTCAACATCCTGCCCCGCGCCATCGCCGAACGGCTCAAGGGCGGCGAGCGCACCATCGCCGACAGCCACGCGGAGGTGACGGTGCTCTTCGCGGATCTGGTCGGCTTCACGCAGCTCTCCACCAAGACGAGTCCCCAGGAGCTGGTGACCCTGCTCAACGAGGTCTTCTCGCACTTTGACCGGCTCGCCGAGCGGCATGGCCTCGAAAAAATCAAGACCATCGGTGACAACTACATGCTCGTGGGCGGCCTGCCCCTGCCGCGCGCCGACCACGCAATCGCCGTGGCGGAGATGGCGCTGGACATGATCGAGGATGTGGCCCGCATCAACGGTCGGAGCCAGAAACAAATCAGCATCCGCATCGGCATCAACTCCGGTCCGGTGGTGGCCGGCGTCATCGGCCGGAAGAAATTCACCTACGACCTCTGGGGCGACACGGTGAACCTCGCCAGCCGCATGGAATCGGCGGGCACGCCCAACAGCATCCACGTCTCGCCCAGCACACACGCGGCGCTCGTTGGGAAATACGAACTAATCGAGCGTGGACGGGTGCCCTGCAAGGGCGTCGGGGAAATCACCACTTACTTCCTGACCGGGCGGAAGTAGTCACACCGCCCAGTTGATTCCCAGGCTGACCGGGTTGAGCGCGGCGCGGCGCGGGCGGTAGTAGGCGGTGCGATCGAGGTGGACGACTTCGTAGGATTCCTCGATGTGCAGCGTGGTTTCCGCCGCGCCAAGGAGCAGGCAGCCATCGGGGCGCAGATGGCGCTGGATTTTCTGGAGGATGTTCCGCTTGGTTTCGACATTGAAATAGATGAGCACGTTGCGCATCAGCACGAGATCCAGCTCCGGCAGGCTGGGCCACGGGCCGACGAGGTTCATCGCGCGAAACGCGACCATGCGGCGGATTTCGTCGCGCACGCGCTGGCCGTCGCCATCGGGAATGAAGTAGCGCTGGCGGAATTGCGCCGGCAGACCACGGCCGATCTCCGTCGTGTTGAAGCGCCCCTCCCGCGCCCGCGCCAGCGTGGCCTCGGAGAGGTCCGTGGCGATGAAGGCGAGGTTCCAGTTGAGCAGTTGCGGGAAGCTGTCGCGCAGCAGCATCGCGAGGCTGTAAGGCTCCTGTCCGGTGGACGCGGCGGCGCACCAGATGTTGAGGGAGCGTGTGGACGCGCGGCGGGCGAGGAGGTCCGGCAGGATCACGTCGCGCAGCGCGTTGAACGGATGCTGATCGCGAAAGAAGGAGGTCTCGTTGGTGGTAAGCGCCTCGATGGCCTGCCAGTGTGCGCGGCCCATCACCGTCTGGCGCAGGTTCTGGAGCAGCGCGCTGACAGACGCGAGGCCGTTGTCGCGCGCCACCGGGGCCAGCCGCGCCTCAACGAGGTATTCCTTGCCCGGCTCCAGCACGATGCCGGCGTGCTTTTCCAGCAAGGTCGTGAAGAATTGGAATTCGTCCGGTGCCACGCGAATCAGAAGTTGCGCCGGGGCCGGGTCACCCGGAGAATTTCCGCCGGAATTTCGGTCAACGGCAGCACGGCGTCCGCAAGGCCGGCGTTGGCCACCGTGCCAGGCATCCCCCAGACCACGCTCGTCGCCTCGTCCTGCACGAGGACATGGCCGCCGCACGCACGGATGGCCTGGCAGCCTTTCAACCCGTCGCAGCCCATGCCGGTCAGCACCACGCCCAGCAGTCTGTCGCCATAGACTTTCGTGGCGCTGCGGAACAGCACGTCCGCCGACGGGCGGCAGGAATTCTCCGGCGGGTCGTCGGTGATGCGCAGCCGGGCGCTGCCTTCGGCATCCACCACCTCCATGTGTCGTCCGCCCGGCGCGAGATAGGCCCGGCCCGGCTCGACGAGATCACCCTCCTGCGCCTCCAGCACGTCCATCACCCCCGCGCTGGTGAGACGCTGGGCGAGCAACGTGGTGAAGGTGGGTGGCATGTGCTGCACGATGAGCAGCGGCGCCGTCAGCGTTTCGGTCCCTGCGGCGGAGAGTTGCCCCAGCGCCCTCGCGCCGCCGGTGGACACGCCCACGCACACGGCCTCAATTGTCCCGCGGCGGATGCGGCCCGGTCGTGCAACGATGGACGCGGACGGATGGTTGGCGGCGGCCGCGCGTTGAGCGAGTGCCTGCTCGCCGAACATTTTGACCTTGGGGATCAACTCCGTCTCCAGACAGCGGAACGCGTCACTGAGGTTTGCCAGGTCGGCGGGCTTGCCCACGTAATCGCTCGCCCCGGCGGTGAGCGCGAGGATGGTGGCCTGCGTGCCACGCTGGGTGAGCGAGCTGAACATGATGACCGGCAGGCGCGGGTGCGTCTTGCGCAGCTCGCGCAACGCGGCCAGGCCGTCCATCTCCGGCATCTCGATGTCGAGCGTCACCACGTCCGGGCGCGCGCCCGGCAACGCGTCGAGCGCGGCACGCCCGTTGTTGGCGGTGCCCGCGATTTCGAGCTGCGGATCCTTGGCCAGCGTGGTGGTGATGGCACGGCGCATCACCGCGGAATCATCCACCACGAGCACGCGAATTTTCTGCGGGGAGACGGTGGATTCGTTCATCAAAAGGGCGGGCGGCCCGGGTTTTCTTCAGCGTGTGATGCCGGCCCGGTTCAACTCCGGGCCGTGGCCGGCCGGTTGGAGCTTTCCCTCATGGAGCCGTTGCCCGGTCCGGCGGTGGGAACGGCGGCGGCGGTCTTGGAACCCACGCTGTCCAGTTTGAACTGGTCCACCACGCGGCGCAGGTCGCTGGCTAGGCGGGCCAGCTCGGCGGCGGCGGCGGCGGTCTGCGTCGCGCCGGCCGTCGTGCCTTTCGCGGCGTCGGCCACGCTGGTGATGTTGCGGGCGATCTCCGAGCTGGCGCGCGCGGCCTGATGCGTGTTGTTGGAAATCTCGTTGGTCGTCGCGGCCTGCTCCTCCACCGCGCCGGCGATGACGGTCTGGATGTCGTTGATCTCCTTGATGATGGTGGAAATCTCGCGGATCGCCTGCATCGCGCCCTGCGCGTCGGTCTGAATGTTGCCGATCTTGTGGGTGATCTCGTCGGTCGCCTTGGCGGTCTGGCGGGCGAGTTCCTTCACCTCGTTGGCGACGACGGCGAAGCCCTTGCCCAGCTCGCCCGCGCGCGCGGCCTCGATGGTGGCGTTGAGCGCGAGCAGGTTCGTCTGGTCGGCGATGCTGGAGATGACCTTGAGCACGTTGCCGATTTCCGCGCTGCTTGCGCCGAGCTTGGTCATGGTCGTGTTCGTGCGCTCGGCAACGCCGACGGCCTGGGTGGCGACGCGCGAGGCCTGGCTGGCGTTGCGCGCGATCTCGCTGATGCTCGCGCTCATCTCCTCGGAAGCGGTGGCGACAGTCTGAATGTTCCGGCTGACCTGCGTGGCGGCGTCGGCCACCACGCGGCCCTGCGCGGCGGTCTCCTCGGAGTTCGCGCTCACCTCGCCGCTGACGGCGCTCAGTTCATGCGAGGAGCTGGCGACGGACTGCGCGTTGTCGCCGATGGACTGGATGCTGCCGCGGAGCTGCTCAACCATCGTGTTGAGGGCGCGGCAAATCTGGCCGATCTCGTCGCGCGCATCCGTCTGCATGTGCGCGGTGAGGTCGCGGGTGGAGACGGCCTCGACGAGCCGCACCGCACCGACCAGCGGACGCGTGATGCTGCGCGTGATGAGCCAGACAAACGCCAGCGCCAGCGCCAGCGCGCCGCCCGCGGCCCACAGTTGCTGGGTGCGTTTGGTGACATTCTTTTCAATGCGGATTTTCAACAGGTTGTCCAGCTCGATGGCCGAGGCCCGCCACAGTGCGAAGGAGCTGGCCCGCGCCTGGTTTCCAGCCATCCAGAACGTCTCGCGGTCGGGCAGCGCGCCCTCCGCCGCGCCCATCTTGCGGAGCATGACCAGCACCGCCTCGGTGTCGGTGTTGAACGCGCTCATGGGTGCCTTCAGCCCGTTGATCAAGGTGGGGCTGACGTCGTAGAATTTCGGGTCTTCCTTGAGCGCGGTGTCAACGCTGGTTTTGGTGTGGTCGAAGTCCGACTCCTGCAACAGCGCCGCGAAGACGGCGAACTGAATGCGCTCGTCGGTCGTGGCGGTCTTGCGCTTCAGGACCGGGTCGGCGAATTGAATGATGTCGGCGAGCCGCGCCTGCGTCTGGGGCAGCGCGAGCAGCGTGACATCCATGAGGTAGTAGCTGTCGAGGTCGGGGTCGAGGATGAGGTTCGATTTCTCACCTGAGTGCGTGATCATCAGGCGCAGGTCCGCGACCAGGCTGGCGTGCTGCTTGGCGGACTCGGCGCCGGGCAAGGTCAAGACGCGGGCCTTGAGATCCGTCCACTTGCGCCGCACGGCGGAGGGTTTTGCGTTTTCACGTCCGAGCCTGCCCAGTTCGTCGGTGGTGAATTTCAAGATGGTTCCGAGCCGGGCGTCCACGGCTTCCAGCGCCTCGAAGCTCCGGTCCACTTGCGCCTGCAACTGCGGGAGCTGGCCCGTGAACGAGGCGTCGCCGTCCGCCGCACGCATCGCGGCGAGCTGGTGGCGCTGCACGGTGTCGAGGAGTTCCTCCAGCGGGCGCTGGTATTCGTTGCCCCGCAATTCCTGGCGGGCGAAGTCAATGAACCCATCGTTGATGTTGTCCACCATGTGGGAGAGCATCACGCCCATGGGGATCACGAAAAGCGTGGCGATGATGCCCAGCTTGGTGCCGATCTGGCGGTTGTTTACGAGTATGAGGAGAAGTTTCTTCATGCGGTGGGAGGGGCAAGGGTCTGACGGCGGGGGGCGACGGCGAGGCCGGCGATGACTTTCTGGGGATCAAGCAACAGGAGCAGGCGGCCCGGCAACTTGTGGACGCCGCGCAAGAGCTCGCGCGCGACACCCCGCAACGTGTCCGGCACCGGCTCGTAGGTGGCGTCGTCCAGCTCGATGACCTCGCCGACCTGGTCCACCAGCAGGCTCACCAGCACGTCCTCGCGCCGGAGCACGACGTTCATCGGCTGCCGGCCGTCGGCGCGCGGGCGGAGTTCGAGGCGGCGACGCATATCCACGGCGGTCACGACCTGCCCGCGCAAGTTCATCAAACCCGCAATCGCCGGTGGCGCAAGCGGCACGGGCGTCAGCTCGTGGAAGCGCGCCAGCTCCATGACCTCCGTCGCCAGCATCCCGAAGAGCTGGCCGTCCACGAGGAAGGTGATGCAGTTGCTGGGCGCAGGCATGAACGGATAGGATGGGGAATGGTGGCTGGCGTCCAGGGAACTTCAGTTCTTGATGGGAATGATCGGCATGAGCTTCAAGGTGTCCTCGGGGCGCGCGGCCTTGAGGATGGCGGGCACGTCCAGCACCCCGGTGATCTGGTCGTTCAGGATGGCGGAACCGAGCAGCCCACGCTGGCGCGTCGCGTCCGTGACGCGCAGCGGCGCGGTGACGATGTCCTTGATCTGTCCGACGACGAGGCCGACGGGCTGCTGCTTCGTGTGATGCACGACGACATCCAGCGTCTCGGCGGAATCCACCGTCGCGGGGCAGCCCTCGACGAAGTCAGCCACGCGCACCAGCGGCATGATGCCGCCGTCGTATTGCACCACCTCGCGTCCGCCGCTGCGCTCTACGCGCGTGCGCGCGAACTTCTCCAGCCGCGTGACAAGATCGAGCGGGATGGCCATGTGCTCCGCGCCGCCCATGTGAAACAACAGCAGCGATTTTTCGTCCGGGCTGGCAACGCGTGGTGCGGGCGCCTCCTCGGCGGGCCGCCGCTCGCGCAACTTCGCCGCCACGCCGGACATCACCGCGAGGCCAGCCGCGTCCAAAATCAATGCCACGCTTCCGTCGCCCAGAATCGTCGCGCCCGCGAAGGCGGGGATGCCCTTGAGCAGCGCGCCGACGGGCTTCACGACGATTTCCTCCGTGTCATGCACCTCGTCCACCACGAGGCCGAAGCGGTGCCCCTCCGCCTGCAAGACGACGATGGTCACGGGTTCGCCCGGCGCGGGCGCGTCCGTGCCGAGCTGCAACTCCCGCTTGAGGAACACCAGCGGCAGCAGCTTGCCGCGCAGCCGGCAGACGGGCGCGCCATAGACTTCTTCGAGGCCCGTCTCGGCTTTGGGGTCGAGCCGCACAAGTTCGAGCAAACTGGTCTGCGCGATGGCGAAGCGCCCACCCGCGCAGCCGACGAAGAGCGCGGGCACGATGGCGAGCGTGAGCGGGATCTTCAGCCGCAAGGTCGTCCCACGGCCCGCCACGCTTTGCAGTTCAATCGAGCCGCCGCTGTTCTCGATGTTCGTTTTGACCACGTCCATGCCCACGCCGCGCCCGGAGACGCTCGTGGTGGTCTCCGCCGTCGAAAAACCGGGGAGAAAAATCAGATCGGTCGCCTGCCGCTCGCTGAGACGCGCGGCGGCGTCGGCGGTGAGCATGTTTTTCTCCACCGCCTTCTGCCGGACGCGCGCGAGGTTGATGCCGCCGCCGTCGTCGGAGATTTCAATCACCACCAGGCCGCTCTCGTGATACGCGCGGAGCAGCAGGCGGCCCGCTGGTGGCTTGCCGGCGGCGACACGCACGTCTGGCGGCTCAATGCCGTGGTCCACGCAGTTGCGCACCATGTGCGTGAGCGGATCCTTGATGGCGTCGAGCAGCGTGCGGTCCAGCTCCGTCTCGGTGCCTGCCATGACGAGGTTCACCTGCTTGCCGCACTGCGCGGAGAGGTCGCGCACGAGGCGCGGAAATTTGCTCCAGACGTGGTTGATGGGCTGCATCCGCGTCTTCATCACGCGTTCCTGCAGCTCGGTCGTGATGCCGTCGAGCCGCTGCGTGGCGGAGGCGAACGCGGCATCCGCATGGTTCACCGCGAAAGGCAGCAGGCGGTTCCGCGCGAGCACCAGCTCGCCGACGAGGTTCATCAGCTTGTCGAGCAGGCTCACGTCCACGCGCACGGTGGAGTCGGCGGCGGACGGAGCGGCGACCGGCTTCGCGGCTTCTCCCCCGTCCCCACTGGTGGGACGGGCAGCGGTGAGGGGGTTCGGCGTGGATGCGACCGACGCGACCGCCTTCGGTGCCGGCTGGCCGTCCGCCAGTTGCCGCAGAGTCTCGATGTGCGCCGAGAAATCCTTCGCGCTCTCCTGCCCGGTCTGCTCGATGTGTCCCAGCGTCTCGCGGATGCCGTCCACCGTGTCGAGCAGAGCGGAGGTCATGGCCGCGCTGAGGAGCAACTCGCCATTGCGCAGTTTGCCCAGCAGCGACTCCGCTGCGTGCGCGACTTTTTCCAGCCGGTGAAAGGCGAAGAAGCCGCTGCTGCCCTTGAGCGTGTGCAGCGTGCGGAAGACGTTCGAGAGAAGGTTGCGGTCGGCGGGCGTTTGCTCCAGCGCGATGAACGCGCGGTCAAGCGCGTCGAGATTCTCGTGGGACTCGGCGAGAAAGTCGCGCAGGAAACTGTCAATGCCAGCGCTGGCTGGGGCCGGGGCGGTCGCCCGGGCAGACGGCGCGGACGGAGTCGGAGCGACTGCGCGCGGCGCGGCGGGTGCCGGTGACGCAGCCGGAGCGCCACGCCGAGCGGGTGACACCACCCTGCCCTCGGCAAGCGCGTGCAACACCGCGATGAGTTCCGCATCGTCTCCGGCGGATTCCGCCCCAGTGCTCCCGACGTGCCGGACGATCTCGCGCAGCCGGTCGAGCGTCGCCAGCAGCGTCGTGACCATGTCCGCGTTGAGGCCGAGCTTGCCGTCGCGGATTTTGCCGAGGAGCGACTCGCCTGCGTGCGCGACTTTTTCAAGCCGCTTGAAGGCGAAGAAGCCGCTGCTGCCCTTGATCGTGTGCAGCGCGCGGAAGACGTTGCTGATGATCTTCTGATCGCCGGGCGATTGCTCGAGCCGCACGAGATCCTGGTCAAGCCGGTCAAGGTTTTCCCCCGCCTCCACGAGGAAGTCCTTCAGGATTTCTTCCATCTGTTCCATGAACGAAAGGGATCGAATGTTGCCACGGCCATGCAAGCACCCTGCTTCCTCTGCGGCCAGAAAAAACTGCCGGGGCGCGCAACCAACGACGGCACGAATTGTGCGAACCTGAACTCCGATGGAAGCGCGAGAGCTGGAAAACTGGCTGCGCCGCCGGGCGCGGCGCGAGCGCAGGCGGGAAACTTGGCTCGCACTTGGCGGCATTGCTGCGGGCGGCGCGCTGCTGCTATTCACCGGCGGCGGGCTGGCGGCGGTGCTGATGGCGGGCGCGAAGCAACTCGCCGAGAGTGCTCGCGCGGTGCTGGGCCGGAGTCTTGAGCTCGAACCCGCCGCGCCGCACTTTGCGGGACTGGTGGCCGGAGTGATTTTGCTGTTGTTTGCGGGAAATTCGCGCAGCGATCGTGAAACGTTTCTCTCGCTCGGCGAGTTGGACTGGCGCGACAGCTTGAACGTCAATCGCGTGCTCGGTGCTGTGGCGGGCATGTTCGCAGAGGTGCTTTGCTGCGGGCCGAGGCTGCTGCTTGCGGGACTGGCGGCGGGACGGCGGGCACGCGGCTGGCAGAGGATGAACTTTGGGCGCGGAGCGCAAGTGTTGTTTGAACTGCACTGCCACGCGAGCCGCGTGTCGCTGCGGGATTTGGAGAGGTCGTTGCCGAATATGGATCTGCCGGAAGCGCTGGCGGAATTGCGGTTGCTTCGCGGCGTGATGGTGTTGGAATCGCCGCCGCCCGGCGTGAGCTTGAGCAGCGAGTTGCGGCGTCAGTTCGGTCTGCCGCCCCGCTGGGCCGATGATTCCGCGATGCCCGACGAGCCCAGCCTTTTCGACGAACCACCGCCCGCACCGCGCGGCGCGAAGTCCGCCAAGCCACCGTCCTTCCGCTGCGTCGAGTGTCTGCGCAAGTTCCGGCTGCGCAACCTGCGCGGCGGCGTGCTCTTCCACTGCCCGCTCTGTGGCGCGCCCTATCGCACGCGCGCGGACGCGCAAGGCCGCGTGCAAGTGGAGCACCGCACGGGCGACACGCATGATGTCCCGCTCGCGGAAACGGCCCGGCCCGCTGGCAGTCACGACGTTCTCGGCATCGCGGCGACCGCGTCACACGATGAGATCAAGCAGGCGTATCGGCGGCTGATGAAGGAGCACCACCCCGACCGTGTGGCGGGCCTGAGCGAAGCCGAGCAGGCACAGGCCGAGGAACGCAGCAAGGAAATCAACCGCGCCTACGCGCAGATGCTGGGGAAGGCTTGAAGCTCAAGTTCGCGGCCCAAACACGCTGCCGAGCACCACGTCGCGCGTCTTCCACACGAGTGACATGGTCATTGAGACAGGCAGCAGCACCAGCACGACCACCAGCGCGAAGCGGATCCGGGCGGTTTGTGCGAGTTCCAACGCCTCAATGAGGGATTGCGGGAGGTAGTCCAAGCGCGCGAGCAAGTGGTAGCCGCCGACCGACGCCAGCGCGAGCAGCATCAGCGTCAGGTTCAGGCGCGTGAAGAAGCGTGTGTCCTCGCGCAGCGTTTCATCCGGCAGCATCGCGGCGAGCCGTTGGAGGACGTGGTTCAACTGGTAGAGAAACAGCAGTCCGGTGAACGCCAGCGCGATGACGGTTTGGAAATAATAGGATTCTGTCGGCAGCCGGCTCCAGAAATACACGAAGGGCGAGAGACCGAAGTTGACGAGCGCGAGCAGCTTCGCGCGGTCGAGGGCCGCCTGCCACGCCCGCTCCTGAGGCTGGAAGCGCGCCAGCTCAAAGACACCGAACAGCAGCAGGCCCGTCGTGGCCACCGGCGGCAAGCTGCCCAGCGCGCGGGGAAATTCCGCCACGGCCATGAGCACGCAGACGAGCAGCGTGCTGGGCAGGCCCCAGAAGAGCGCGGACAGGCCACGCACCAGGCGCCGCAGGGAGGGCAGGAGGTCGGGCGAGGTCATCGGGAAATGACCGGACATGGAAAACGTCCAACTTCCAACTTCCAACGGCGAACGTTCAACGACGCGTGGTTTGCCGTTGAAAGTTGAACGTTGAAAGTTGGACGTTGCTTCCTCATACGCCCCCGCCGCTCAGAAAGTCAGGTAGGTGTATTCCTTCAGCCCGCGCTCGTAGTCGTCGAGCAATCGCATCCCTTCGCTGGGCTTCATGCGGTCGGACTTGATGGCGTCGTCCACCTGCGCCTTCATCAGGCGCTTGAGTTCGTTCTCGTCGTATTGCACGGCGGCCAGCGTCTGGACGATGGTGTTGCCCTCGATGATTTCCTCGATGTAGTAGCCGGCCGGTTCGTCGGGTTCGAGAA
>CAYZJP010000056.1:0-31093 GCA_964478755.1 uncultured Klebsiella sp. | reverse complement strand
CAACCCAACTCCGTCCTACGCCAGTTTGAGGGTCGGGGTTTTTCAGGGTCGACTACTTCATCCGGTCGAAGTTCTTCTGGAGGATCTGCCAGTCGGGCAGGTTCGCAAACTTCTCGCGGTTGGTGCTGATGATCTTCGCCTCGTTCGCGTTCTTTGTCGGGCGGTTGACCTTGTAGAAGATGCCGAACTTTCCGGGCATCAACTCCTCGGCCAGCTTGTAGGCGGCGTATTCGTCGGTCACGTCGTGGTCCTTCGGCACCTCGGGGAACTGGCCGCCCTTGCGCGGGTTCGCGCCGTCGAAGGCGCCGGGATAAAACTCGACGCACTCACTCAGGCACTCGATGAAGCTGAAGCCATCGTGGTCCATCGCGGCTTCCATCATCTGGAGGACGTGGTTGGGGTTCGTGTGTGTGGTGCGCGCCACGAAGGTCGCGCCCGCCGCGATGGCCTGCTTCATCGGGTTGATGGGCCGGTCGCCGCTGCCCCAGGAATCAGTCTTGGATTTGTAACCGACGGGCGAGGTCGGCGAGGTCTGGTTTTTGGTCAGGCCATAGACCCAGTTGTCCATCACGCAATAGGTCAGCTTCACGTTCTTGCGCGCGGTGTGGCTGAAGTGGTTGCCGCCGATGCTAAAAGCGTCGCCGTCGCCGCCAAAGACGAAGACATGGAGGTCGGGACGCGAGAGCGAAACGCCGCTGGCGAAGGGCAGCGCGCGGCCGTGGATGAAGTGCGCGCCGTGCGCCTGCACGAAATAGGGAAAGCGCGAGGAGCAACCGATGCCAGCCACGGTCGTGATCTTCTCGTGGATCATCTTGCGCTTCTCGATGAGCTTGAAGTAGAGCGCGAGGACGGAGAAGTCACCGCAGCCGGGGCACCACGTCGGGTGGTCGGCGGCGACTTCTTTCTTGGTGAGGCCCTTGCGGTCGGCGTCCGCGATGGGTGCGACGGTGCCGACGTTGAGGTTGCCGGTGCGGGTGAGGGTTTCAGTGGGGAAGGCGAGGGAGGTCATGTCGTGAAATGAAATTGAGTTCAGTGTCGTGAAAATTACTTCGTCATCGCCTTCACGCGGTCGAGGATCTCGCGAATCTTCCAGGTGAGGCCGTCCACTTTGTTGAGGCCGCGAATCTTCGGATCGCAGTAACGGGCGCGCAGCACCGCGCCGAGCTGGCCGTAACCGTAGAAGCCTTCATCGTTCAGCTCGACGACGAGCACATGGTTGAACGCCTCGAAGATTTTCTCCAGGCCGTTGGGCAGCGGGTTGAGATACTTGATGTGCAGCGCGGAGACCGCGTCACCGGCGGCGCGCGCCTGCTTCACAGCCTCCTCCACCGGGCCTTTGCTCGAACCCCAGCTCACGAGGAGCACCTGGCCCTCGGACGGGCCGAAGACTGTCGGCGTCGGCAAGTCCGCCCCGAGCTTCTTGAGCTTGTTGCGGCGCTTGGCGGTCATCTGCACATGGAGCTTTGGCGAGCCGGTCGGGTGGCCAAGCTCGTCGTGTTCGAGGCCGGTGACGATGGGATACTTGCCGCTCCCGACCCGGGTGCCAGGTGCGAGATGGCGCGTGACGCCGTCCTGCGCGGCGAGGTCGTAGGGTTTGTGATCGGCGACGGGCGTGAAGTCCGGCGAGATGTCCTGACAAATCTTTTCCAAGTTCGGCATGGGGAACGCCTCGATGCGGCTCGCGATGCCCTGGTCGGTGAGGATGATGACCGGCGTGCTGTATTTGCGCGCGATGTTCACCGCCTCAATCGCGGTGTAGAAGCAGTCTTCCACGCTGCTCGGCGCGATGACGACGCGCGGTGAATCGCCGTGGCCGCCGAAGCACGCGATGTTCAAGTCGGACTGCTCGACATTCGTCGGCATGCCCGTGCTCGGGCCGCCGCGCTGCACGTCCACGACGATGAGCGGGATTTCGGCCATCACCGCCCAGCCGAGCGCCTCGGTCTTGAGCGAGATGCCAGGGCCGGAGGAACCCGTCACCGCCACACGACCGCCCCAGCTTGCACCGATGGCCATCGAGATGGAGGCGATTTCGTCCTCGCACTGGATGAACGAGCCGCCGTATTTGGGAAGTTCCTTGCGCAGCAGTTCCATGATGTCCGACCACGGCGTGATGGGATAACCCGCGCCGAAGCGCACGCCCGCCGCGATGAGGCCGTAGGCGAGCGCCTCGTTGCCGCCCATGACGATCTGGTTTGAGCCGACATTCTCGCCGGGCTTGAACTTGAACAGCTCCGTCGCCGTCGCGAGTGTGTGGCTGTAGCCGCCGTTGAACGCAGCGATGGCGGTTTCCGCGACCTTCGGGTCTTTGCCGGCGAAGCGTTCGGTCAGCAGCCGGTGCAGCTTCGGCACGTCGAGGTTGAACATCTTCGCGATGAGGCCGAGCGAGTAAACATTCTTGCCCTTGTCACGGCCCGTGCCGCCGATGGCCTCGACCACGAGGCTCGAAATGGGCAGGCCAATGTGGCGATACTTGGTGAGGTTCTCCGGCGGGATTTCCTTCACGTGATCGGAATCGTAAAGCACGATGCCACCCTTCTTGAGCGAGCCCAGATGAGCTTCGTAGCTGTGCTGGTAGAAGCAGAGGAGCATGTCCGCCTCGTCGCCGGCGCTCAGGACTTCGCCGCTGCCGATGCGCACCTGGAAGATGGACGGCCCACCAGAAATGGTGGAAGGAATCGTCATGAACGTCATGACTTCCTGCTCGCTGCGGCCCGCGAGCCGCGCGAGGAAACCGCCGATGGCCTGGATGCCGTCCTGCGAGTTGCCCGCGATGCGGATCACGGCTTCGGAGATGTGGGATACTTGGGGAGTGCCGCCTGCTTGCGCAGGAGCGGCAGTAGTGGCGTCGCTCATTTTAAGAAATCGTTTTGCTCGTGTCGGGAGACAAAACCACCCGCTGGTTTGCGGGTGGTTGCTCGCTTCAATTTGCTTTGCAGGCTAGCAGCGGTCGAGGGTGTGTCAAATGATTATCGGGCACAGAAAACTTCATAACGCGAGCGCTGATAAGTCGGCCTGAATCAGCGCGCCGTTCAGTTAAGCGGGCGAACTATGGGTCGGTCCTATTCCCACCAATTTCCCCTTGCGCCGGGCGCATTGCTGTCCAAATCTCCGCGCGCTTTATGAACTATCGCATTGCCGACCGCGCCAAAGTCCTCTCGCCCTCGCTCACGCTGGCCATTGACTCGAAGGCCAAGGCGATGAAGGCCGAGGGCATTGACGTGGTCGGCTTCGGCGCGGGCGAGCCGGACTTCGACACGCCGCAGCACATCAAGGACGCCTGCGCCGCCGCGCTCGCCGCAGGCTTCACGAAATACACTCCCGCCGCTGGCATTCCTGAATTGCGCCAAGCCATCGCTGACAAACACCAGCGCGAGAACAGCCTGACTTACAAGCCGTCGCAGATCATCGTGTCCTGCGGCGGCAAGCACTCCTGCTACAACGTCATCCTCGCGACGTGCCAGGAAGGCGACGAGGTCATCATCCCCGCGCCGTATTGGTTGAGCTACCCGGAGATGGTCAAGCTGGCCGGCGCGAAGCCCGTCATCATCGAGACGAGCGACCAGACGGAGTTCAAGGTCACGCCCGCGCAGCTCCGTGCGGCGATCACGCAGAACACGCGGCTGTTCATCCTCAACTCCCCGAGCAACCCGACCGGCAGCGTTTACACGCCCGACGAGATCAAGGCGCTCGGCGACGTCTGCGTGGAGAAGGACGTGCTCATCATGAGCGACGAGATTTACGAGCACCTCACTTACGACGGCGCGGTGACGAAGAGCGTCGCGAGCTTCAGCCCGGCGCATTTCGAGCACACCATCATCGTCCACGGTTTCGCGAAGGCGTGGAGCATGACCGGCTGGCGGCTCGGCTGGACCGCCGCACCCGAACCGATCGCCAAGGCCATTGACGCCATCCAAGGCCACAGCACGAGCAACCCTACGAGCTTCGCGCAGAAGGGTGCGGTTGCCGCGTTGAACGGCTCGCAGGAGCACCTGAAAGGCTGGCTCGTCGAGTTCGCGAAGCGTCGCAGTTACGCGCACGCGAAGCTCAACACCATGCCCGGCATCACCTGCGCGAACGCGAAGGGCGCGTTCTACCTCTTCCCGAACATCAGCGGCGCCGGTCTCAAGTCCACCGAGTTCTGCGCGCGGCTGCTGGAGCAGGAAAAAGTCGCCGCCGTGCCCGGCATCGCCTTCGGCGCGGACGACTACATTCGCCTCAGCTACGCGACGAGCCTGGCGAACATCGAGAAGGGCCTGGAGCGCATGGACCGCTTCGTGCGTGGTCTGAAAAGGTAGCGGAGCGCGCCCGCCTTGTGTGGCGCTTCCGTCCGCTTACGGCTTGCGCAGTCGGAAGAACCGCACCGTGTTGCCCGGCGTCACATCCGTCTCCAAGTTGTTGCCGTTGAGATTCAAAGCGTTTGTCGCGTCCAGCCACAGGGGCGACAGCAGGTTTGTCGTGCTTTGGAGCACGAAGCTGGACGCGGCCAGCGGCCAGCGCATCCGCAACTGCGCGCCGAGCTGTTGAAAGCCCAGCGGCGGCGGCCCACCACCGCCGGTGAACTGATTGAACCGCGTCACCAGCACATCCTCCGCGCCCCGGCTGGGCAGCGTCGCCCCGCCGATGCTGCTCGTGCCGTTGAAATATCCGGTGATGAAACTGTTGCCGTTCGAATCCGCGCCCACGCCCAGTCCGAAGTCGCCGCTCAAGTCCGCGCCGCCCGCCTGCTGCACGAAGGCGAAGTTTCCGTTCGCATCGAGCCGCGTCAGGAACGCGTCGTAGCTCCCGGAAATGCCGCCGAGCGTGTTGCTGCCAAACGTCGCGGCCCCGGAGAAATAGCCCGTCACATGGATGGTTCCCGCCGCATCCACCGTGACAGCCCGAGCCGCCGACAGCCCGACGCCGCCGAACTGTCGCACCCACGTCACACTGCCGCCGGGCGCATACTTCGTGACGAAACCGTCCGATGCCGCACCCGCCAGGCTGGTCACATTGCTGCCGGAGAACGTCGCATTGCCACCGAGCGCGCCCACGAGATACGCGCTCCCATCCGCCGCCACCGCGACGCCGCCCGCCGCGTCCTCGCCCACGCCACCGGCTTGACGCGCCCATTGCAACGTCCCCGCCGCGTCGAACTTCGCGAGGAAGATGTCCGCGTTGCCGAAGTTCGTGAACGTCGCTGTGCCGAAGTCCGCGCGTGGGCTGTAGAACACGCCGGTCACGAAGACATTCCCCGCGCTGTCCGTTGCGATGCCCGTGCCCGTGTCGAGATTGCCGCCGCTGTAACTGCCGGCCTTGCGTGCCCAGACTTCCGCGCCGGCACTCGAGTATTTCGCCACGAAGACGCGCCCGATGTTCGCCACTGCCGCGCCCGCAAACGTGTCCAGCACCGAGCGGCCCGTTATCAGCACGTTGCCCGCCGTATCCACCGCCACGGCGTTGCCTTGGTCATCCGCAAACTCCACACCCGCGCTGCGCACCCAGACGAGATTTCCGGCGGAATCATATTTCGCGAGAAACACATCCGCATACGAGGCCGGGCTGGTGTTCGTGAGCGTGGTGCTGCCGAAGGCGGCCTCGCCCTCATAAGCGCCCGTCACGTAGGCATTGCCGTTCGTGTCCATTGCCACGCCTTTGGCAGCGTCGTAACCGGGGCCGCCGGCGCGGCGGACCCACTGCAACTGTCCGTTGCTGTCATAGCGTGCGATGAAAATATCCGTGTTGCCGGCGCTGGTGATCGTGTTCGTGCCGAACATTGCCGTGCCGTTGAAGTAGCCGACCACCGTGCTGTTTCCCGCCGCATCCACGGCGATGGCGTTGCCCACGTCCGACCCGCTGCCGCCGCTTCCCGCCGCCCACGGCACCACCACGCTCACCGGCAACACCGTGAGCCGCGCCGCGCTGCTGATGGCTGCGCCGAGACTGTTGCTCACGGCCACGGAATAAAGCCCTTCATGCGACGGCGTCGCCGCGCCGATGCTGTAAGTCGCGCCCGTGGCTCCGGTGATGTTCGTTCCATTGAGCCGCCACTGGTAGGTGAACGGCGCGTCGCCCGCCACGATCACGGAGAAACTCACCGGTTGAGCCGCATTCACAATGCGCGCGGATGGCGGAGTGATGACGACGGGCGCAGAGTGAACCACAAGCACCGCGTTGGAACTTATCGCCGCGCCCGCGAGATTGGAAATGGCGACCGAGTAATTGCCGGCGTTCGTCACGCTCACAGAGTCGAGCGTCAGAGTATTCGTCACCGCTCCGGGCAAGTTCGTTCCATTGAACCGCCACTGGTAGAACAAATTCGTCGAGCCCGTCGCCGTCACGGTGAAATTCACCGAGTCGCCCACCAGATTCGTCGAACCAACCGGTTGCGCTGTGATGACCGGAGGCGTGAGCACTTCAAGTGTGGCGACGGCACTGGTGATGGCGCCATAGGCGTTCCCAACCAGAACGGTGTAAAAGCCGGAGTCAGCAAGCTGCACGTTGGTCAAGGTGAGCGCCGAAGCATTGGCCCCGGGGATGTTGAAGCCGTAGAATCGCCATTGGTAGCTGAAGGGGCCGGGTGCGTTGGTATTGGTCGTGAGCGCCACCGAGAAGTTGACGTTGGTGCCGGGCAGCACGCGGATGCTCTGTGGCTGGTCCAGAATAGTCGGAATCTGGACGATCGGAGGTGGTGAGACGACCGCATCAATGTTGGTCAGGACACCCGCGCCCAAACCAATGTAAAATGTGAAGATCGTGCCCTGCCCGGGCGCCAGCGAGCCTACATCCGCAGTCATGGAGATACTTGCGTCCTCGGTGGCGGTATTCCCTTTGGCTTGGGGAGTATCCCAACGGATAGGATTATAAATCTCGCTCGCAGGCGGGTCAAAAAAGCCGCCCCTAAAAACGACCGCGCGCGAATCAACGGAATAGAGCACCAAGTCCGCAGTGGTGGTTGACCCTGTGGACCTGGCCTGCACAACCGCTTTGCGATCTCCAGCGGCAAAGGTATTCGTAATCGTGTCGACCGTTATGAAATTGCCACCGATGTCAACGGTGTTATCCGGATCCACGTCCCACATATAGCGCACGTTGTTCAGGAGCACCGCCCCAACGTTGGTCAGGCCGATCTCCATCTTAAAGAACTTTTGATCCTGACCGAAGGAGATGTGCTGCACGATTTGCAGCCGGCCACCCAGAACCCCGTCGGTGGTGGCTGAGAGATTGGTGCCCGACGAAGTATCAGCTATGGCGACCGGCGTAATGTCGTCGCGGATGCCGCTCCTGCTATTGATGCCGGTAGTCGGAACGCCGCCAATTTTATATCCTGCCGCCCAAGCCACGTAAGGCACTCCCGGCAAGAAGTAATCGAAGCTCTGGTTGGTGCCGACGCCAAACCCATCCAGGTCCGTGCTCATGCCAATATCCAGCCTGTTCGTTGTGCCAAAAAAGCCAGGAGCAGCCTTGACCAGGCCCCTTGAACCGAAGCTGCCGCCGGAGTTGATGCCCAGCTCAAGGAAATCACCCCCGATGAAAACGTTGCCTCCCGTCGTGGTGCTGTGGGCACCCGGCAGTTGACTGCGGGCCATCGGCGCGGTGAACAGGATCAGGGCAAGGGCAAACAAACTTGGATGCAAGGCGGAACACGGGGTTTTCACGGTGGGTAAAAAATTGGAGCCGTCACAAAATTCATCGTGGTCGCTTAACTCACATCAACCGTATGCACTTCAATTCGCCTGCTCCTGTGGGGGCAAAGCCTGCGGCCTGACGCGGAGAAGCCAATGACCGCAGGGTCGCAACTTTGGAATGCAACCCTCCCTTGCGCAGGCTGAAGCCGCGCCTGCGAGAAGCGCGCTGCTGTGCTGGCTGGTGATAACTCATGAAGTTCGGTTCGGCGAACGGCGGAGCGTGTCCTATTCCGGACGAATATCAAGCTTGGATGCGTATGCTGCCATCGTCAGAGGCAGGGATCTTGCCAGGCAACGACGCGTTGATCCCAGCCACTGGCTGGTCCCGAGCGGCGACCCGCTGCTTGGAGCACGAGCTGTTTCCGACTCCGCTTTCCCCGTGGCTGCGTTCCGTTCGTTCCGTCCGGCCAGTGTCAGACGGGACAGGCGGGTCGTCTGTGCCACCATTCGCCACTTCGTGTTTGGGTTTGGCACTTTTTGGCCGGAGAGGTAAGAAACATCGTAAAGCATTTTAGCGGGAAAACCTTCCGTTGCTTTCAGAGCCTCAGCGGATTTTGCGGTAGTCGCTCCGGATTCCGCGGGAATGAGTTCTGATTTGGCAAGAGTCATTCCGGACGTGGCGGGAGTCGGTGCGGATTCCGCAGGAACTGTCCCGGACTTTGCGGGAGCGGTTCCGGACAACGCGTGAACGTCCCCAGATTCAGCGGGAGTGCCTGCGGATTTCAGGTGAGGCTGTCAGCTTCAGTGGGAGCCGCTGCGGAGGCGCGATATTCCTCCTTGCCACCTTCGTTTAGCCGCAGTGTTCGCTGAAACGGTGACTTGATTCCGGTGGCGTCCCGTCCAAACTCGCGTTCAAACTGAACCACCGATGGCCACGCCGTTGCGACATCCCACCGATTGCTCCCGCCGCACGGCGGTGCAGGCGGGCGCGATCGGCCTGCTGGGCTTGGGGATGAATCACTTGAACTGGCTGCGCGCCGAGGGCGTGGGCGGCGGCGCGCGGGAACGGGCGAAGTCGGTCATTTACATCTTCCTCTCCGGCGGGCTGGCGCAGCAGGACAGCTTCGATCTCAAGCCGGACGCGCCGTCGCAGTTCCGTGGCGAGTTCAACCCCATCCCCACGCGCACGCCGGGCCTGCACATCTGCGAGCACTTGCCGGAGCTGGCCAAACGCAGCGAGCGTTGGGCGCTGTGCCGCTCGCTCACGCATCCGTCCAACGACCACTCGGCGAGCCATCACATCATGCTCACGGGCCGCTCGGACCTCCCGCCGGGCTTCAACCCGAGCGTGCCGAAGGAGTCTGACTGGCCGTCCATCGCCGCGCTGGCCGGGGCGCGCTTCGCGCCGAAGAACAATCTGCCGCCCGCGATCATCCTGCCGGAGAAGCTGGTGCATCGCACGGGGCGCGTGATCCCGGGGCAGTTCGCGGGCATCGCGGGCAAGCGCCGCGAGCCGTGGTTCCTCGACTGCGCGCCTTACAACGCGGCGAACTACGGCGCGTATCCCGAATACCTCTTCCACCATCGCGAGGGCGCGAAGGAGCAGCCGCTCTACTTCCGCGCGCCGAACTTGTCCCTGCCACAGTGGCTCGCAGACGGCCGCCTGCGCGACCGGCTCGCGCTGGCAAACGAGTTGAACGCCCAGCGCACGCAGATGGCTTACGCGGCGGAAGCCGGCGGGCACGACCGTTACTGGAAGATGGCCACGTCGCTGCTGCCGGACGGGAAGATCGCCGGGGCCTTCGACGTGACGAACGCACCGGTGAAGGAGCAGGAGCGCTACGGGAAGAACTCGTTCGGCTGGTCGCTGCTGCTGGCATCGCGGCTCGTGCAGAACGGCGTGCGGCTCGTGCAGGTGAATCTCGGCAACAACGAGACGTGGGACACACACGAGTCGGCGTTCCCGAACCTGAAGAACTTCCTGTTCCCGCCGACGGATCGCGCGGTGTCGGCGCTGCTCGATGACTTGCACGAGCGCGGCCTGCTCGACAGCACGCTGATCGTGATGGCCGGCGAGTTCGGCCGAACGCCGAAGATTTCCACCATCTCTGGAGCCAGGCTCCCGGGTCGCGACCACTGGGGCGCGGTGCAGACGGTGTTCTTCGCCGGCGGCGGCGTGCATGGAGGCAATGTGATCGGCTCGTCCGACAAGATCGGCGGCTATCCGGCCAGTTCGCCGCAGAAGCCGGAGAATTTCGCCGCGACGATCTACAACGCGCTGGGCATCCCGCAGGACGCGCACTGGCTCGACGAGCAGGGCCGGCCGAATCTCTTCTACCAGAGCACGCCGATCCCGGGGCTGCTGGGGTGAGAAACTGATTTGCCGCAAGAGGGCGCGAAGGGCGCAGAGTGGGAACTTTCAACCTCCAATGCTCAACGCTCCAAGCCGGAGGCGTTCTCGGTTAACGCGGCGTTGAAGGCCGGACGTAGAAATTCTTCCTCCGTCTTTGTGTTCTCTGCGTCCTTTCGCGGCAAAAACTTCCCCCGCTCACGGCGGCTCGTAGATCGAGAGCCGCCGATATTTCGCCTCCAGACTCAGCAGCGCGAGACTCGTGCAATATACCCGCCCGATGTGCCGGCCCTCGTAGTTGTCCGTCCACGAGCCGTCCGGCGACTGGCCGACAACGAAGTTCCGCTCGGCAAATTGCTGCGCAGTCGAGGCGTGCGGCTCGATGTAGCGCTGCAGAGCGAGGGTGTTGAAGAAGACTGCGTGAAACGGCCACGAGCCGTTCGCAATGCTCTTCGCCAGCGGATCGCCGCGCATGAAGTCGAGCAGCACATTCGCGGCGGAGGTGGCTTCCGGCGCGTTGGGCTGGCCACAGAGGCGCAGACCCAGCAGCCCCATCGCGGAAGTGGACAAATGGTTTCGTTCACCGATGGGTTGGAGGATCGTGTCCGGCGGACGAAACTGGTCGGGAGTAGGGGAAACGTAGCGAACCACGTTGGTGCCGCCTTCGAAATGGCAGGTGTAGCAAAGCCGTTTCCTGGCTGGATCATAATACGGCGTGCGTGAGACAAGCTTTTTCCCAATGGTGTTCGTCCATTGCCGCCCCGGATTCCCGGCTAGGGCGAGCATCGGCTTCGGTCCGTAGTCGAACAAGCCGTAGGCAGAGGCGTAAACATTCTTGAGATACGCCGCCGCTGCCTGGCCATTGCGCGGCGGGACGGGGAAGCCGGCCTTCGTCCCGGCGTGCAGCGCGAGCAGTTGCCACGCGGTCACGGGCACGTCTGAGTCGCGTGCGTCGGGCCGATAGCGCCAGCCGCCGATGTCGCCGCGCACGGCCTTGATCGCACCCTGCGAAGTGAGTATGAATTGATGCGCCGCGCCTGCTTTCCGCCGGATGAGTTCCTCCTGTTCCGGATCAGCGGAGCGACACAGCAACTCGCACAAAAACAGCGCCGTCACCGCGTGCCCGTGCATCACGGACGCATCTGCGGAGCCAAAATAGCCGTCTGCCGTCTGCCGGTCCGCGCGCAGCACGAAGTAAATCGCCCGCCGCAGCGCGACGCCCTCCGGAGTCTTGTCCTGCGGCGAATGGCCCGCGCCGAGGAGCGATGTGGCGGCGAGCGAAGTCAGCGCGGTTTGATATTTGGCTCCCAGGCCCGCGTCCGCAATGGCCCCGGTCGGCTGCTGTTGTGTGAGCAGAAAGGCGACGCCCGCCTGCACGGCCGTGTCCACGCGATCCGCACCCAAACTGGCTGGAGGCTCAGGCGCGGGGCCTTTGGCCTTCGGAGCCGGGGCTGCACCGGTCACAAGCGCGAGCAGCAAGAAAGCTGCGGCGCACCGGATGACTTGGATTTGGCTTCGCATGAGCTGGGGACGACCGCAGCGTGCAAGCTGCCGCGCGCGCGGACAATCAGGTCTTGGCTGTATTTGCACGGTAGGTTTTGGTTTTGGCAGGATGCGGCGTGCCACTTCCCCGACTTGTCCGAATCCTGGTTTTCGCGGTGGGGCAGGGAGGCGTTGTGCCGGTCGCGCACGGGCAGGGAAATTTCTACTCGCTCTCCGACCTTGGCGCGCTGCCGTCGCCCGCCGACAAGCCTGCCGCGCTGAACCGCGCGGGCGTGGCCGTCGGCACGCGCTCGCTGCCGGTGCGCGACGGCCCGCCGTTCAGCCGCGCGTTCATCTACACGAACGGTTTCTTCGAGCTGGGTTCGCCCGGCGTGGTCACCTTCGCCAGCGACCTGAACGAGCAGGGCGACACCGTCGGCTGGAGCCGACTCCCGCAGGCCGGCGGGCGGCAGGTGGACCACGCGGTCCTCTGGCAGAAGGGCCAGCACATCGAGCTGGGCACGCTCGGCGGCACGAACAGCCGCGCCTTCGGCGTCAACGAACGCGTGGACATCACCGGCGCAGCGCAGACGACGAACGGCGCATTCCACGCCTTTCTCTGGCGGCAGGGAAAGATGGAGGATATTGGCACGCTCGGCGGAAAGAACAGCTATGGCCACGCCATCAACAGCGCGTTCGACATCGCGGGTGTGGCGGAGACGGCGCAGCAACTGCGGCACGCCTTTCTCCACACGGGCGGCAAGATGCGCGACCTCGGCACGCTCGGCGGAGCGCTCAGTCAGGCGAACGCATTGAACGAGGCGGGCGATGTCGTGGGCTTCGCGCAGAACACCGCCGGACTGTCGCGTGCGTTTCTCCACACCAAGGGCAAGCTCTCCGACCTCGGCACGCTCGGCGGCCCCGGCTCGTTCGCCAATGCGATCAACAACCGCCAGCACATTGTCGGTGCGGCGCAGCTTGTGAACGGCGAGAACCGCGCGTTCCTCTGGCGCGACGGGACGATGTGGAACTTGAATCAATTCCTTCCGTCCAACTCCGGCTGGTTTCTTCTCGAAGCCACGGATATCAACGAGCCGGGGCAAATCCTCTGTGTGGCGCGAACGAAAAACGGCCAGATTCGCGCGGTGCTGCTAACGCCGCCGGGAGCGGGCAAGCCTGGCGCGGCGAAGTAAATCGCAGCCACGCGGAATTTTATCGGGTGATGCTTCCCTTCCTGTCCTTGCCGTTCGTTTTTCTCCTTTATCGCATCTCTCCGGTTCCGCATAGTCCCCGGCCCTATGGAACGACTGCCGGGTTTTCGGGATTTTCTCCCTGAGCCGCTGCCGCCGACGAAGGACGAGTTGTGGAGCATGGATGCTCGCAACCATCTCTTCGACACTTGGCGCGCAGTGGCGCGGCGCTACGGCTTCCGCGAATACGACGGTCCACCACTTGAACCGCTCGAGCTTTACACCAACAAGTCGGGCGAGGAAATCGTCGGCCAGCTTTTCAACTTCACGGACAAGGGCGAGCGCGCCGTCGCGCTGCGACCCGAAATGACGCCGACGCTCGCGCGCTTGGCCGCCGCACATGAGCGTGCTTACAAGAAGCCGGTCAAGTGGTTTTCCATCCCGCAACTTTTCCGCTACGAGAAGCAGCAGAAAGGCCGCAAACGCGAACACTTCCAGCTAAACTGCGACATCCTCGGCGAGAATGACCGCGCCGCCGATGCCGAGCTGGTCGCGCTGCTCATTGACACATTGCGCGCCCTCGGCCTGACCAGCGCGGACTTCGTCGTGCGCCTCAGCAGCCGCAACGCGTGGTCCGAGTTCTTCGCCACGCGCTGCCCGGACACGAGCAAGGCCTACGATTTTTTCCAGATCGTGGACAAGCTCGACCGCACAGGGGCCGAGGACAGCGCCGCGCTGCTCGCGCCGCTGGGCTTCAAGCTGGAGGAAGTCCAGGCTTTCATCACCGGCGGCCAGCCCAACGCCGAGCTGCAACTCATTCTCGACCAACTCGCCGCGCGCGGCCTGCGCGACTTTGTGCGCGTGGACTACGGCGTCATCCGCGGCCTCGCGTATTACACCGGCCCGGTCTTCGAGGCCTTCGACATCAAGGGCGAGTTCCGCGCCATCTGCGGCGGCGGTCGCTACGACCACCTCATCAAGCAGGTCAGCAACGGCAAGGTGGACCTCCCCGCGCTTGGCTTCGGCATGGGCGACGTGGTGCTGCTCGAACTCCTCAAGTCGCGCGGCCTGCTGCCCGCGTTCACCACCGGCATCGCGGCCTACGTGCTCATTGAAGACGAAACCCTCCGCGCCGAGTCACTTCAAGTCGTCCAGCAACTCCGTGAAGCCGGCTTGGCCACCGAGTTCAGCCTCACGCCGGCGAAGGGTGACAAGCAATTCAAGCGCGCCCTCGAACTTAACGCCGCCCACACCATCCGCCTCGAACGCCAGCCTGACGGCTCCCTCCTCGCCAAGCTCAAGCACCTGAAGACCCGCGAGGAATCCACGCTCAGCCCGGCGGAAATCGTCAGCCGGCTAGCGCCTAGCCGATAGGGTTGGTGCCATCACGCTATTCGTTGTCCAGCCGGACGGCTTCCTGCAACTCATCCAGAAAGGTGGGCAGCGCGGATTGACGTGCGGTTCATCGCAGACCGCGTGGGCGAGCAGCGCGGGTCAGACGCGCAGGGCCGGATAATTTACACGCTCCTCGACTTGTATCCGCACGCCGATCTTGTGACGTATCCGAGCCATTACGAATGGCTTCGGCAACGCCTTCCTCGAAGCCATCTACTTCGGCAAGCCGGTGGTCGTGAACACCTACGCCGTCTATGCGCGCGACATTGACCCGCTCGGCTTCAAGACCATTGAGATGACCCAGCTCGTGACCAATCAAGTCGTCGAGGAGACACGGCAAATCCTGCGCGTCAAGGTGCTGCGTGCCGAATGGGCGGACACGAACTTCAAGCTGGGCCTGAAATACTTCTCCCACTCTGTCGCCCGTCGCAAACTCGCCGCGCGGTTTGCGAACTTGTTTGGCGAAGGCGTGTAAGTCCGCCGCTTTGCAACTCGGATTGAGTGGACTTGCTTTCCTAGGGCGAACACCCCAGTTGAGAAGCGCCCGGACGGGTGGAGGGTGGGGCATGAAAACCCTATGGCTATCTCTCGCGTTCCTGCTTGGGATGAGCGTCTTTCCGCTCACACAGGCCGGTCAAACTGACGACAAGTTCGGTGACACGCGCTTCACGCCCTATCAAGGCCTGCAAATAAACTGGCCGCGGGCCGAGAGGGCGCAAGTCATCCAAGAGCACTCAGTGCCGATTTACATCGGCCTGCCGAAGCAGAAATACTACATCATGGGCCGCATCCATGTCCCGCAGAGTGGTGGCGTCAGGGTTGTTATACGTGGACCGGCCGACGAGCTGTTTCCAGAATGGGGTCGCCAGCGCGACTGCGCCAATCAGGCGCGCCACCAAGGCGGCAACGCCGTGCTCGTGACCGGCAACGCAAAAATCCTCAAAGCCTTTGGCCTGACCAAGGAAGACATCGAAAAGACAGCGCCGCTTTTGGAGCACAAGGACAAGCTGGTGCTGGTGATCCAGTTCGAGTCCGAAGTCGCCCGTGCGAAATGAGGGGATCATACGCCGATTTCTGTGGGGCATAGACCCCAGTTGACGAACTCATGAATCAGGCCGAGGTTGGAACATGAAAACACTCACGTTAACCATCGTGGTCCTGTTAAGCATGAGCCTGAACACCAGCCCGCTCCTCTTGGCGGGGCAGAACGACCAGAAGTTCGGCGACACACAATTCCTCGCCTACCAAGGTCCGCAAAAAAATTGGCCGACGGCGGAAGGCGCACTGGTCATCCGCGACCACGCGGTGCCGATTTTCATCGGCTTGCCTAAGCTGAAATACACCGTCCTGGGCCGCATCTACGATCCGCGCACGAGCGGCCTCGGCATCGTGGGCCGCGGACTGGCCGAGGGTTTGTTTTCCGAGAAGGAGCGCCAACGCGACTGCGCCAACCAGGCCCGGTATCGCGGCGGCAACGCCGTGCTCATCACCAACCATGACCGTGTCCTCAAGGCGTTCGGCCTGACCAAGGAAGACCTCGAAAAGACCACGCCGCTCTTCGATCACAAGGACAAGATTGTGCTGGTCATCAAGTTCGAGTCGGACGTGGCCGCCAAGTAGCGGGCGCAGATCCCGACGCGCCGGCCTGCATTGCCGCCCATTCCGCCTGCTTCCGTGCTGGAAGCAGGGAGAAAGGTGCGGGCGTTCAAAAGTGTGGCCTTGGCCGGGAAAGGTGGGCAACCTGCGCGCCGCTATGTCGGGACTCATCGCCATCGTCGGCCGCCCAAACGTCGGGAAATCCGCGCTCTTCAACCGCATCGCCGGGCGGCGCATCGCCATCGTGCATGACATGCCGGGCGTCACCCGCGACCGCGTGACAGCGGAGGCCGAGTGGCGCGGTCGGCCCTTCACACTGGTGGACACCGGTGGCATCGGCTTGCTGCGCGGCGAGAGGGTCGAGGATGTCATCATCAAGGCCGCGCTGGATCAGGTGGAGATCGCGGTCGGGGCTGCGGACTGCATCATCCTCGTCGTCAATGTGCAGGAGGGCGTTGTTCCCTTGGACCGCGAGGTTGCCGAACGTTTGCACAAGTCCGGCAAGCCGGTGCTCGTCGCCGTCAACAAGGTGGACAACTACAAATCCGAGGCGGGTGTCACCGAATTCGCCGATCTCGGATTCAGCCAACTCTTCCCGGTGACCGCGATCCACGGGCGCGGCATCGAGCTGCTCATGAACAAGGCAGCGAAGTGTCTGCCTGAAGCAAGTGCGTCGGACGATGACACCACTGACGCGCCCTATGGCTTGTCCGAGGCGGATGCCGCCGCCGAAGTCCAGGCCGCCACGGAAGCCGAAGTCAGCGACCCGGCCAAGCCACGTTTCCGCAAGCCCACCGGCCCGCTCAAGCTCGCCATCGTCGGCCGCCCCAACGTCGGCAAATCTTCGATCATCAACGCGCTCACAAAGTCCGAGCGCGTCATCGTCAGCCCGATCCCCGGCACGACACGCGACGCGGTGGACGTGCCGTTCGAGGTCGTGACCGAGGGGGTGCGGCAGCAGTATGTGCTCATTGACACCGCCGGCTTGCGCAAGGCCCGCCGCGTGGACGACACCGTCGAGTATTTCAGCGTGCAACGCAGCGAGGAGGCCATTCAGCGCGCGGACATCGTGGTGCTCGTCATTGACGCGGTCACGGGCATCGTCGAGCAGGACAAGAAAATCGCCGACTCCATCGTCGCGGCGCGCCGCGCGTGCATCGTGGTGATCAACAAGTGGGACTTGATGGAGCCATCCGTGCGGACGGCCCGCGAGGAGGAGCTGGCCCGTCGTCAAAAGCAGAGCAGGCATCACCGCGAAGGCCAGCGGAGAAATCCGCTGACCACGCTCGCCGAATTCGGCGCGTGGGTGCAGGAAAAACTGTTCTTCCTCGATTACGCGCCCGTCATCTTCACCTCCGCCACGTCGGGCTTCCAGCTCGACCGGCTGCTTGAGGCTGTCCGCTATGTTGCCGCGCAGCTCCAGCAGCAGATTCCCACGGCGATCTTGAACCGCACGCTCAACGACGCCATCCAACGCCGCCAGCCCATCAGTGCCGTGGGCCACCACCTCAAGTTCTTTTACGCCACCCAGGTGCGGCTCGCCCCGCCGACCTTCCTGCTCTTCGTCAACCGTGATGAACTGCTCTCCGAGCAATACACCAAGTATCTCGCAGGCGAGTTACGCAAGGCTTTCGGCTACGAAGGCTGCGCCATTGTCATCGTCGCGAAGGCGCGGCCCAAGACGGTCGAGCCGGTGCGGAAGTTCAAGCAACGCCCCGGTGGTCCACCCGTGCGACCCCGGCTCAAGCCGCGTGGCAAACATGGCGGGTTGCCCTCCGTGCGGCGCTCAGGAAAGGCACGCGCCGCACGGGCGCGGAGGTAGGAAGCTTAAACCCTCAGACTCTCAGGCGAACAGTTCCTTGATGGGACGACCGCCGTTGACCAACTGCGCCGGACGGCCCGTGTTCGTGTGGAGCACTTGATGCGGGTCAATGCCCAGCTTCGTGTAGAGCGTCGTGGCAAAATCTTCCGGCGCATACACGTTGTCCGAGGCGTAATAGCCTTTCGGATCCGTCGCACCGATGACCGTGCCGCGCGGCACGCCCGCGCCGGCGAAGAGCACGCTCATCGCGAACGGCCAGTGGTCGCGGCCGGAATCTTTGTTCACCTTGGGCGTGCGGCCAAATTCGCCAAGCGCGAGGACGAGCGTGTTCTCCAGCGAACCGCGCCGGTCGAGGTCCGTGATCAACGCCGACACACCACGATCAAAGTTCACGCCCTGAGTTCCCTTCATCGTCTCGAAAATCTTCGTGTGATGATCCCAGCCGCCGGAGTAGATCGTCACCCACGACACGCCGCCTTCGACGAGCCGACGCGCAAGCAGACAGCGCTGGCCGAAATCGTTCATGCCATACAGATCGCGCGTCTTCTGGTCTTCCTTGCCGATGTCGAACGCGGCTTGGGCCTGCGGGCTGGTGATGAGATCCACGCCTTGTTCGTAGAACTTGTCAAAGCCGACGGTCGGGTCTTCTGCCGCCGCGTCTGTAATGCGCGCGAGCCGGTCGAGTGACTTGCGCAAATCCTGCCGCGTCATTCCCCTGCCCTCGCTGATGTCGGCGGGCAGCACCACGTCGCGCACCTTGAAGCCCGCGCTCTGCGGCGAGCCACCCACGACGAACGGCGCGTGCTCCGCCCCGAGGAAGTTCGGCCCGCCCGAACGCGACATGCTCGGCATGGTCATGTAGGGCGGGATGCCGTTCTGCACGCCGCGCTTGAAGGAAACCACCGAGCCGAAAGAAGGATGGAAGGTGACGAACGCACCACACCCGACGGGCACGGGTGTCGGCGCTCCGGTCATCATGTAGTGATTGCCGCCACCGTGATTCGGATCCTTGTGCGCGAGCGAACGCAGCACGGTGAACTTGTCCGCGACCTTCGCGAGTTCGGGGACACACTCGGAGAAATGGATTCCCGGCACAGCCGTCTTGATGGACTTGAACTCACCGCGGATCTCAGACGGCGCATCAGGCTTCGGATCGAAGCTCTCGTAATGGCTCGGCCCGCCGTCCTGCCAGATCATGATGACGTTCACGCGCTTGCCGGAGGGCTTGCCAGCGGCCTTCGCAGTCTCGGCGGCATCAGCACGCAGGCGCAGCAAATCCGTGAAACTCAGTCCCGCCGTCGCGCCCAGCCCGAGCTGGAGAAAGTCGCGGCGTCCGAGTCCGGCACAGTTGTATCGAGGCTTGCTCATGCGATGAAACGTCGCTCAAGTTGACGGGTGGCGGCGGAGAGAATTCAGCGTTCCATCCCGCTTGCAATGCCGCTCCTCAATGCCACCGTATCCCTGCCATGCGCGATGTCTCTGCCAGCAACCAGCCCACACCCGAGGAATTTCAGCGGCGCCTCAACGACCTGATGCGCCATCTCCAAACACCCTCGCCGACCACCGGCGATGCGCAGGCGAGCTTCGATCCCAGCACGGAATCTCCCGCCACGGACTCCAGCAACCCCGCCTTCGCGTTCGACCGCAAGCCGCGCGACGTCAAGGCGCACCTCGACCGTTTCGTCATCCAGCAGGACGAGGCGAAGAAAGTTCTCAGCGTCGCGCTCTGCGACCATTACCACGCCGTTCAGGCCGCGCTCGCGGGCAAGGCGATGCCGAATTACACGAAGCAAAACATCATTCTGCTCGGTCCCACGGGTGTGGGAAAAACCTACCTCGTCCGCAGCATGGCGGACTTGATCGGCGTGCCGTTCGTGAAGGCCGACGCGACGAAGTTCAGCGAGACCGGCTACGTCGGCGGCGACGTGGAGGACATCGTGCGCGAACTGGTGCGCCGCGCGGACGGCGATGTGGCCCGCGCCCAGCACGGCATCATCTACATTGACGAGATTGACAAGCTGGCGAGTGCGCCGAACGCCACTGGTCGCGACGTGAGTGGACGCGGGGTGCAGACCAATCTCCTCAAACTCATGGAAGAGACCGAGGTGCCCGCGCGCTCGCAGCAGGACATCGCCGGACAGATTCAGGCGATGATGGAAATGCAGCGCGGCGCGAAGAAAAGCCCGCCCACCATCAACACCAAACATATTCTCTTCGTCGTGAGCGGCGCGTTCGACGGCCTGGACAAGCTCGTTCGCAAACGTCTGCGCGAGGCGACCATCGGTTTCGCCGCCAAACCCAACGCCCACGCCGACGCCGAACGCGTGCTTGACCACGCGCAGACGCGCGACTTCATTGACTTCGGTTTTGAGCCGGAGTTCATCGGCCGGCTGCCCGTGCGCGTCGTTTGCCAGCCGCTCGCGGTGGACGATCTCTTCCACATTCTCAAGACCAGCGAGGGCAGCATCATCCGCCAATACGAACAGGACTTCGCCGCGTATGGCATTGAAGTGCTCTTCCACGACGACGGCCTGCGTCGCATCGCCGAGCGCGCGGGTGACGAGAAGACCGGCGCGCGCGGCCTGATGACGGTGAGCGAACGCGTGCTGCGCGACTTCAAGTTCGAGCTGCCCAGCACGCACGTGAAACGCTTCGTCGTCACGCGCGAGCTGGTGGACAATCCTGCGGCTGCGCTCAAACAACTCCTTGCCGAGCACGCGAACGAAGAGCGAGCCGTCATGCGCCAGCTCGTGCATGACTACGGCGAGCGCTTCGCCAAGGAGCACTTCCTCACGCTGCGCTTCACCGATGCCGCGGCGGACGCGCTCATCACGGAAGCGTTGGAAAAGAAACTCCCGGTGCGCGACCTGTGTGCGACCAAGTTCAAGGACTTTCAGTTCGGCCTGAAACTCATCGCGGGCAACACCGGGCGAAAGGAATTCACCCTCGACGCCGACGCCGTGGCCGCGCCGGAGAAGGTTCTCAGCGAATGGGTCGTGGCGAGCTACCGGAAGGAAGGCTAGCAACGTCCGGCCCATCATCCCGCGCAGGAAAGGATGGGAGACGCCTCAGCATTGTGGCTCATTTCGCTGGCTGGACAAGCCAACCCGTCGAGAAGTAGCGTGACCCCATGAACCGCGATAGGCTGCAAAATGCACCGTCCATTACTGGTTAGGTGTCATGTATCAACAGGTTGTCCGCAGTTTGCGCGTCAGAAAGTCCTGCATCCGCCAGTTCAATCGCCTTCCCATTCTGTAACGGCAGGCAGGCAGGCGCACGAATCTCCGGCTTGGCTAGATTGCGCTTTGTCGGCGGGGATGAAGGCTTTGGCCCGCGTCACTCGTAGCGCAGCGCTTGAATGGGGTTGAGCTTCGCCGCCTTGAACGCGGGGAAGAGGCCCGCCAAGATGCCCACCGCCACGCTGAACGCGAACGCCAGCACCATGCTTTCCACAGTGATGACGGGCGTGTTCCCGGTGGGCGAGAGCTTGATGAGGAGCTGGACGAGCATGGTCGAGGTGAACAGGCCGGAGACGCCGCCGATGATGGCGATGACGACGCTCTCGACCAAGATTTGCGTGAACACGTCGAAGAAGGTCGCGCCGATGGCCTTGCGGATGCCGATCTCGCGCACGCGTTCGGTGATGCTGGCCAGCATGATGTTCATGATGCCGATGCCGCCGACGAGCAGGCTGATGGCCGCGATGATGCCGCCGCTCATGCGGTAGTTCCGGATCGCCGTCCCGATGTCCTCCGACCAGTTCTCCTGCGTGCGGAAGGAGAAATCCTCGATGCCCTTGTGCGAGTGCATGAGCACATTCTTCGCCTGCTGCAGCGCCTCGTCCATCTGGTCAATGTTCGAGACCTTGATCGAGAGCGTGGACAGGCGCGGGTCGGGCGAGAACTCCGCCGTGCTGCCCGATCCGGTGCCGGAGCTGGTGCCGCTGCTGCCCCGGCTGTAATTGCCCAAGCCGGCACCGGAGACGCCCGTCGCCGCGCGGAACCGCAGCCACATCGTGTTCAGCGGGATGTAAACGGTGTTGTTCTTCATGTCATAGACGAAGCCGCCGCCCATCGAGCCTTTGCTGCCCCCCTTGCCGCCGAAGCCCCTGGACCGTTCGGGGCCGGTCTTCAGCTCCGGGGGCTTTTCTTTCTGCAACTCGCGCATTTTTTTGTCCTGCTCGCTCTCGTAGTGCTCGAACATCCCGATGATCTTGAACCGCTGGTTGTTGATGTTGATGAACTCGCCGATGGGCACGATCTCGCGCCCCACCTGCTCCGGCGAGCCAAACAACGCGTCGCGGATCGCCGTGCCGATCACGCACACGTTCCGCGCGTTCTCGTCGTCAATCTCGTTGAACATCCGCCCGTGCTCCACCACGTGCTGGTTCAGGTCCACGGCGTTGGGCCACGTGCCGATGAAGTTCCACGGGCTGACGTTCTTGCCTCCGCGCGTCATGGTGATGTTGCGCGTCCGCATCTCGGGCACCACCATCGTGATCAGCGGCGCGCTGTGGAGCAGCGCGTGCACGTCGTTCATCGTCGTCCCCACGGCCTGATCCGCCATGTGCTGCTGCCAGATCGGAATGTCCTGGTCCTCCACGCGCACCTTCTCGAGGCCGCCGATGGCGATGAGCGCGGCCTTCATGCCGTTCTCCATGCCCTTCACCAGCGCGGACATGGCCACGAGACTGGACACGCCGAGAATGATGCCCATCATCGTGAGCAGTGAACGAAATTTGTTCGCCCAGATTTCCTTCAGGCCGACGGTGATGGCGTTGATGAAGTTCATCGCGTCTAGTTCTGCTGGCCGCCGACGGCGAACTTAGGCCCGTCGAGCTGGCCTGACAACTTCGCATCCACGTTCCGGGCAATCTTCCCGTCGCGGATCTCAATTTTGCGCGGCGTGACGGCGGCGATCTCAGGGTCGTGCGTGACGAGCGCGATGGTGCTGCCCTTGAGACTCAGTTGGTGGAAGAGCTTGAGAATCGTCTCGCCGGTGTGCGAGTCGAGGTTGCCGGTCGGCTCGTCGGCAAACACGATCTTCGGCGAGTTGACCAGCGCGCGGGCGATGGCGGCGCGCTGTTGCTGGCCGCCGGAAAGCTGCAACGGGCGGTGCTTCGCGCGATTGTCCATCTCGACGAGCTTGAGCGCCTCCATCGCGCGCGTGCGGCGCTCGCGGGCTCCGCAGCCGGCATAAACCATCGGAAGCTCGACGTTTTGCAGGACGTTGAGCTTGGGCAGCAGATTGAAGAACTGGAAGACGAAGCCGATCTTCTGGTTGCGGATGCGCGCCAGCTCGCGCGGCGACGCCTCGGCGATCTCGGTGCCGTCGAGCTTGATGCTGCCCTTGGACGGCGAGTCGAGGCAGCCAAGGATGTGCATGAGCGTGGACTTGCCGCTGCCCGACGGCCCGATGATGGAGATGAACTCGCCGCCGTGGATATCGAGGTCCACGTTGTCAAGCGCGCGAATCTCCTCACCGCCGAGGTGGTAAATCTTGCTGACGTTACGTAGTTCGATGAGGGCCATGTGCGACGAACTGGATGCTCAGTTCACGATGTTAGGTTTACGGGCCACTCGAACCGCGGCGCTCGCCGCCGCTCCCACCACCACCGCCGGAGCCGCCCTTGCCGGAGTCACCGGCCCCGCCGCTGCCCTTTCCGCCACCGCCTTTTCCACCGCCTTTGCCTTCGCCGCCTTTGCCACCGGCCTTTCCGCCTTTGGCCGCCGCGCCGAAGGCTTGCTGCACTTTGCCAAGCTCCTCGGCGGGTGTGACAAGCGAGACGGTTTCGCCGCCTTGCAGTCCCTTTGTCACCTCCGCGTAGTCATAGTCGGTCACACCAATCAAAATCGGCGTGCGAACGAATTTCTCATCCTGCTTCATATAAACAAAACGATCGCCCTGGTCGGTGAAGACGGCGGCCAGCGGCACGGCCAGCACGTTGTCGGCGCTCTGCAGTGGGATGGTGAGGTTCGCAGTCATGCCGGGCCGCACGCCGGACTTCTCGTCGTTCTTCACGATCATGCGGGTGGAAAAGCCCTTGATGCCGTTCTTGATGGTCGCCTGCGGCGCGATGCGGTCCACGCGTCCGAACAGTTTCAAACCCGGCACGGCCTCGACTTCGATCTGCACCTTCTGGTTGGCCGTGATGCGCGTCACGTCGGCCTGGTTGACGTGGGCGTTGATGATCAGCTCGCTGAGATCGGCGATGGTGAGCACCTCGGTGCCGCTGTTGACGCCGCCGGACCCGGAGACGGCCTGTCCGACGGACACGGGCCGGGTGAGGATCGTGCAATCAAACGGCGCGGTGATTTTGGTTTTGGCGAGTTTGTCCTCGACGGTCTGGAGCGCCTTGTCCGCTCGGTCGAGGTTGTTCTTGGCGAGATCGAAAGCGTTTTTGGCCACTTCGAGATCGTTCTTGGTGTTGTCGTAAATTTCCTGCGCGAGCAGTTTGCTCTCAAAGAGTTCCTTGGTGCGCTTGAAGTTGATCTCCAACTTCTCGACGGCCAGCCGTGCGCCGGTGACCTGAAGTTTTGCGCCGTCGATTTCAATCTTGTGCTGGGCCTTTTCGGTTTGGAGATCCTGATCGTCAAGCGTAAAGAGCACGTCGCCTTTCTTGACCTTGTCGCCGATGTCCACCGGCAGTTTGTCAATGCGCCCGCCGACCTCGGGACGGACGGAAACCTGCTCGGCGGGCGTGATCTCACCGGCGGCGCTGATGGCGAAGCTGATGTCGCGCGCCGTGATGATCGCGGTGGTGGGGCGGGCCGATTTCTTGGCGTCGTCGGCTTTGTTGCCGACCTTCCAAAACGCCACTTTTTCCGGCCACTTTTGGTAGGCGTAATACCCGCCGCCGCCCAAAGAGCCCAAGACAACCAGCCAGACCAGCAAACTTTTCATGCGCTTTTGCCGGACAGACTAACTGACCTTGAATCCCGTGCAAAGGACTGAAAACGCAAGCAACGGTGAATAAAAAGATGCGGCTAGATGGTCTTCATCACCATCGCCGCCGCCCTCACCGTCGCTTCGATGTCCGTTTCCGCGTGCGCGGTCGAGAGGAAGCCCGCCTCGAACTGCGACGGCGCGAGATAGACGCCCGCAGCCAGCATCCCGTGGAAAAACTTCTTGAAGCGCTCGCGGTCGGACTTCATCGCGTCAGCGAGATTCCAGACCGGCCCGCCGGTGAAGTAGCCACAAAACATCGAGCCGCAGCGGTTGAAAGTGACGGGCACGCCAGTGGATTTCGCGGCGTCCCTCATCCCGGCTTCAAGTTGCGCGCCGAGTTGTTCCAGACGTTGGTAGCAGTCCTCTGCCCGCCGCGGCGCGCTGGGGACAGCGCGCCCTACCATCAATTCTTCCAGCGCCACAATGCCTGCGGCCATCGCGAGCGGATTGCCGCTCAACGTGCCGGCCTGATACACCGGCCCGAGCGGTGCGAGAAAGTCCATGATGTCCGCGCGCCCGCCGAACGCACCGACCGGCAGTCCGCCACCGATGATTTTGCCAAAGCAACTCAAGTCGGGATGAACACCGAAGCGCTCCTGCGCGCCGCCGGGCGCAAGGCGGAAGCCCGTCATCACTTCATCGAAGATCAACACGGTCCCCTGCTCTGCCGTGATTTGCCGGAGAAATTCCAAGTAGCCCGGACGCGGCAGATACAAACCCGCGTTGCCGGGCACGGGCTCGATGATAATCGCGGCGATTTCATTTTTGTTCGCCGCGAAGCAGGCCTTCACCGCCTCCACGTCATTGAACGGCAGCACGAGCGTGTGCTTCGCGAAATCCGCCGGGACGCCCGCGCTGTCGGGATTCCCGAACGTCAGCGCGCCGCTGCCGGCCTTCACCAGCAGGCAGTCCGCGTGGCCGTGGTAGCAGCCGTCGAACTTGATGAACTTGTCGCGCCGCGTGAAGCCGCGCGCGAGGCGGATGGCGCTCATGCACGCCTCGGTGCCGGAGTTGCACAGGCGCACCTTGTCCACGCTGGACACGAGCGACTTGATGAGCCGCGCCATCGCAACCTCGAACGGATTCGGAATGCCGAAGCTTGTGCCGTGGTCAGCGGCGGCCTTCACGGCGGAAATGATTTTCGGATGCGCGTGGCCGAGAATCGCCGGCCCCCACGTGCCGACGTAGTCAATCAACTCGTCACCGTCCACCGTCGTCACGTGCGCGCCCTTCGCCGACTGCACGAAGAAGGGCTGGCCACCCACCGCGCGGAACGCGCGCACGGGCGAGTTCACGCCGCCCGGGATGTGTTGCAACGCCTCGGCAAAGAGCGCCTCGGATTTGGCCCGCGAAATCATGGATCGAAAATAGCCCGGAAAATCGAGGGAGGACGAGCGTGAACTTCACCGCAAGCACGCGCTCACGGCACCTGGCGCACGCGGTAGAATCGTTTTGGCAGGCCCGCGCTGCCAGCATCCGTGATGAGCGTGGTGTTTGCGGTGGCGGTGAAGTTGCCGACGATGGTGGTCCACGTCGAGGCAGGGAAGGCGTCAGCGCGCTCCAGGGTGTATTTTGTGCCGGGGTAAGTCGTCACCGTCACAAGGTTGTCCACGCCGAACTTCGCCACCGAAAGAATCCCCATGCCGAGGCGCACGGTCTTCGCCACGGCGGGCACGCCATTCGTGTTTAAGATGAACAGGAAGTGGTGACCGGGCGGGCAAAGGTTCGGATCGCTCGGCGCGGTGACGGTCAACTGGCCGTTGCCGGCGGTGAACTGGAGCCGGTTGATGCGCTGGTTCTGATCGAAGGCGTGCGTCGTGTTGGCGGTGCGAATCCAGACGACATTCGTGACGCTCGCCGCATCCGGCGTGGTAACGGTGAACTTCTCGCCGTAAGTCACGTTTGCCGGCGCGCTGGTGATGGTTGGACGCGCACCACGGAAGAGATACGGCGGCGAGTAAATCTCCGCGCTCGGCTCGGCGAGGTCGTCGGGCGGGTTCGGATGTCCGCCGCCCGTGGCGACGACGCGGCCGTCAGGCAGCAGGAAGGCGTTCGCGTGATAGCCGCGATAGCGCACGTTCGGCGCCATCGGCGTCCAGACCTCCGTCACCGGATCCCACATTTCGGACATGAGCACCTTGCCGGCGGCGATGTTGAAGCCGGGCGAACTGCTGCCGTTGCAGAGGAAAACTTTTCCATCTGGCAGCAAGACGGCGGTGCCGTGGCGGCGTCCGGTATTCGCCGGTGAGGTTTGCCGCCAGGCCGGCGTCGCGTCGTTGAGGTTGATGACTTCGGTGACGCGGCTCGGATAGACCGTCGCCGTGGTGGCGAAAATGCTGGGCTGCGTGTAGCCCTCCGGCGTGTTGCCGCCGTGAATCATGATCTTGCCGTCGTCATACAAGACCGAGGTGCCGTAGTCGCGGTAGAGCAGGCTGCTCGCGGCGACATCCGTCCACTGGCCGGTGGCCGACGTGTCGAGGTAGCGGGACATCTGCTGCGGGCCAGCGTTGAAAACCTTGCCGTTGGGAGCCAAATACATATAGGGATAGTAATTCGCCCAAACAGGGAAGACGCCGTGCTGCGCGGCGGCGTTGGTGAGGTTGCGCCAGGTGCCATTCGCGATCTGCCAGACTTGCGAAACCTTGTTCACGTCGGTTGGGATGTCCACGGTGCCTGCCTCGACGAGCTGGTCCCCGTTGCCGAGCATCGTAATGGTCGGATACCAGCGCCCCGCGTTCATGTCCGTGACGCGCGTCCATGTGTTCGAGCCGGGGTCGTAGATGCTGGCCTTCGCCTCGCCCACTCCGTCGGCAATGTGACCGCCTGTAACGAAGATGCGCCCGTCCACCATCAAGGTGTGGCCACCACAGAAGAGATCGTAGCCCGCGAACGGCGTATGCGTGAACGTGCCCGCCGCCGTGTCCCACAGATACGGAATTCCGTCCGTGCCGCCGAACGCCGTGCCGGTCGGCGCGCCCCGGTCCCACATGAGAATCTTCCCGCTGGGCAGGACGTTCACGTGGATGGGCACGACTGGATACGGGTTCGCCGGCATGTCAATCGGCGTGTCCCATGCGCCGACGCGCGTCGGATCGTCGTTGTCCACGATGGTCACGGTCGCGACGGTCTGCGTGTCGAGCGTCACGCCGCCGCCGGGGTTGCTGAGATAGACCGCAAACTGGCGGTTGGGCTGGATGGTCGGATTGTCAATCGGTTCGACCCGGAAGAACTTCACCAAGTCCGTCGAGGTGAAGGTAAGCGTGCCGTTCGTCGCCACATAATCCACGCCCGCCACCGCAGTGAGGTTCGAGGTCGCGAAGTTGATGGTCACGTCGCCCGTGCTCGCGCCGTAGCGGCTGACATAAATCTGTGCCGGGAAAGTCTCCGGTGTGAAATAGGTCGCAAAGCCGAAGCCGACAGTGCCGAGGTTCGGCTGCTCGAACTTCACGTTCACGTTGTCAATGTCGTGGTCCGCCGTCAGACCGCCCGTGCGAGCGCCGAACATCACGCGGGACTCGTAGGGCTGGAGGCCGGTCACGAAAAAGTTCGTGCAGACGGTCACGGGCGCACCGCCGTTGGGCGTCAGGATGACGCTCACGTCCGAGTTGCCGCCGCCGGGCCGCACGATAATCTTCGCGTGAATCCACTGGCCGCTCTTGAGGTTGACCGAGCCGGCATCGAAGTCCTGAAGCTTCTGCCCGTTGAAGTGGACTGAAACGTGATTTCCGTTCAGATCGCCGTCCTCGACGTTGTTGAACACATCGAAGCCGACGCCCAGTGACGCGGCAATGCTTGGTTCCTGGTAGAATTTGCCCGTCACCGCGATGGCCCCGGCCTGCCCCCAAGTGAACGTGTCCAGCAGCGCGAAGCCCATCCCATCCGCCTGCCCTGTGATGCGGAAGTCGAACTCCGCCGTGATGAGCTTGTAAGTGCCCGCGTCGCTCTTGGCGAAGGCGATGGTGTTGACGTTCTGCTGTGCGGTGGCCGACGCGAGCCGGAGGAAGTTGCCCGTCGGCCCGCCGGCGGTGATGGTCGGCGGCGGGTTCACGTTGTTCTGCGCGAGGTCGTAGGCCGTGCCGCCTGCGTCGAAATTCTGCACCGTGTCGGCGCGCAAGGCCAGCCCGCCGGCCAGCCAGCAAAACACCACGACGACCAGCCGCAGGGCCAAGCCGGAGCGCTTGCGCGAAGCCGGAGCGAATTGTGAAAGCAAGTTGTTCATCAGGTCGTCAATGCGTCCGCATCTAAAGGTGACGGACTTCGCCGCCCGCCGCAACCCGGCAAAAACCTGACAGAAGCTCCTTCTTTTGGGCGCGGGACCAAACTTGTGGATTGTTCAGCCTTCTCCCTCCCTTGACCGGCGCATCACCGCCACCACCATCAACAAAACGGGCCTCTCCCCTGCCCTGTTCGCTCACTTCAACGCCCACACGCGAACTTCGTCGAGCTGCACCTCGTCGCTGTCCTTGCCACCCGCGCGGAAGACGAGGCCGGGCTTCTTGACGTGGAAATCCTTGCTGGTGGCGCGCAGCGGCTCCATCCCCGCGATCTGCGCGAGAACATCGTCGCCCTTCACTTCGAGGAGCAGCTCATACCAGCGATCCTTTTCAAACGCGGCGGCGGCTTTGGCGAGCGCCTTGTTCGTGGATTTGGGGTCGGACTTGTCATTGTGCTCGGTGATGCTCCAGCCGGTCGCCGTGATGATGACGGAGAAGAGGTGGCCCTGCTTTTTCAGCTCGCCGGGCGCGGGGTCGAAACCGACGTGGAACATCTTTGCGCCCTCGAAGCGGAACTTCACGCCGATGGCCGCGTCCTGTAAGGGCAGCGGGCGGCGGAAGGCGGCGGCGTGCTTGTCGGCGGCAACCTCGCTGACCTTGAGCACACCATCGGCGACGGTGAGCTTGCCGGCGTTGCGGTTCCAATTCTTCGGCAGTTCCTTGCCGTCGAAACTCTCCTCCATGAGCAACGCGCCCTTCTTGCCGAGCTTGGCTTCAAGTTCGGCAGCCGGGACGGAAGATGCGGCGACGAAGACGATGGACAGGAGCAAGCCGGAAACGAATTTCATAACGTGAACCTGCGGACGAGAGACGAACGAAATTGGTTACGTGTTCTCCTTTCCCTGGCCCGTTCCCAGAATCGGGCGCAGGAAATGATCACCGCAGGCGGCAGAGTGGGGCTCCCGACGCGGCCAGGGGCAAAACCGCAGCGCTTGTTAAGCTTGCCAGACGATTTTGCCGCCCACGATGGTCGCGGTGGCGCGGCCCTTGAGCGTCCAGCCATAGAAAGGGTTGTTCTGTGATTTGCTGGCGGTGTCCACACGCTCGAAGATCCACTCACGGTCGGGATCGAAGACGGTGATGTCCGCGTCCGCGCCGGGGCTGAGGGTGCCTTTCTTGAGGCGGAGAAGTTTCGCGGAAGCAACGGTGTATTTCTCGATGACGGCTGCGAGACTGAGGCGCTTCGCGTGGTAGAGCTGCATGAGGGAGAGCGCGAGTTCGTTCTCCAGGCCGGTGATGCCGAAGGGCGCGTAGTCGAACTCAACTTCCTTCTCGTAGTCGCAATGCGGCGCGTGGTCGCTGGCGAGGATTTCCAAGGTGCCGTCGGCGAGCGCCTCCAGAATCGCCTCGCGGTCGGCGGCGGAGCGCAGCGGCGGGTTCATCTTGAAGTTCGTGTCATAGACGGGCCACGTCGGGCGTGCGTAACCGCCGTCGTGGTAGCCGAAGATTTGTTTTCCGTCCGCAGCCCAAAACTTCTCGCTGCCGGCGATGGCCGCGTCGGTGAGGGTAAAGTGATGGCAGCACGCTTCGCCGGAAATCGGCACGCCGCGCTGCTTCGCCTCGCGGAGCAGCCGCACGCTGCCCGCCGTGCCGAGATGCTGGCAATGAACGTGCGCGCCGGTGAGTTCCGCGAGCAGGATGTTTCGCGCGACAATCGCGTCCTCGCCCGCTGACGGCCAGCCGCGAAGTCCGAGGACCGTGCTCCAGTAGCCCTCGTGCATCACGCCGTCAGTGACGAGCGCGTAGTCCTGGCAGTGGTCCATGATGGGCAGGTCGAACATCTTCGCGTATTCGAGCGCGCGCCGCATGAGCTCGTTGTTCTGGACACAATGCCCGTCGTCGGTGATGGCGACGACGCCGGCGTTTTTGAGCGAGCCGATGGGCGCGAGTTCCTCGCCAGCGATGCCCTTGGTGATCGCGCCGGTGACATACACGTTCACCACGGCGTCGCGCGCGGCTTTCTCGCGGACGAGCGCGACTTGCCCGGCGTTGTCAACGGAGGGCGACGTGTTCGGCATGCACACGATGCTGGTGAAGCCGCCGCGCGCCGCGGCCTTCGTGCCGGTCGCGAGCGTTTCCTTCGCCGATTGTCCCGGCTCGCGCAGATGGACGTGCAAGTCAATCAAGCCGGGACAAACCACCTTGCCGCGCGCGTCGAGTTCCTCAGTGACGACTCCGGCGGGAATCTTCTGCCGCGCATTCTTGCCGACGACGGCGATTTCCCCGTCGAGCACGAGCACATCGGCATGGGCATCGAGCTTGTTGGCCGGATCAATCACACGGCCACCGGCGACGAGGAGCGCTTTCATGCGGCGCGAGGTTAGCCGCCGGTGAATTGACAGGGCAAGCCCGGTCGGTAGAGTCAGGGCGTTCTGCGGGTGTAGCTCAATGGTAGAGCGCCAGTCTTCCAAACTGGTTACGAGGGTTCG
>CAYZJP010000055.1:0-31542 GCA_964478755.1 uncultured Klebsiella sp. | reverse complement strand
TTGCATCGCAGAAAATGGAACCAAATGCCTGCTGCCCTGTTTCGCAGAGGTCTCAGGTAATACCTTTTCTTCCAAGAAAGCCAAAATCTCAGGCGCAAATGGCTCGGATGATGCCGTCGTCTTGAGAAGTTCGTAAACATTCGACCACGACACGTGTGCATCCGAGCGCCCCTCATCGGTGGAAGGTCCATTCGTGTCGCGAGTCAGAGTGACAAGAAGTGCATGAGCAAAGCCTTCCTGATTCTTCTTGAGGTCCACACCCTCTTTGTATTTCACCAACTGCCCGTCAGCAAACGGAGCCGACACTTTGACTTCGACGACCACGAACCACTTTGTTTCCGCGTGTGGGGACTCAATAAGCAAATCCCACTGCGAGTCGGCGTCCTTGCTCCCCGTAACTCGCACTTCCCTGTTTACTTCCACTTGGTCTGTTCGGTCGTAGAATTTGGCGGAGCGCGTCACGCGTTCGAGAAACGCAGCACGGAAGTCATCGAAGTTCAGCAAGCACCAACGCAGAAGGGCCGAGCAAAACACCTCTCGCTGGCTCGATCGGCAGACGGCGGCAAGCAGGTTCTCGCGCGATGGTTCCATGATGGTTGCTGGCTTCGGATGATGTGGCTGACGAGTCCGCTGGCAACCCTTTTCACAGCTCAAGTGACTTCAGCCGCTTCTGCCCCAGCAGCCGGCGCATACCCGACTCCAACGCACGAAGCTCGCGGCCAAGCTTCCGATTCGTCGCGCTCAACTCCATCGCCAAGCCGCTACTCACGTCCGGGTTGTGGTTGCGCTGGATTGCCGCCAAGGCGTCCCGACGGTTCGGACATTCGGTGAGAAACTCGCCCGCAAGTGCCAGCAGCGGGCCGAGAACGGCTTTCGGAGCGTGAGCGGATTCGTCCGGGATTTCCTTGTAGTAATCCGCTGCGCGCCGCCACCAAGCCCGGTGGATGCAGTAGTCCCCGAGGCAGGCATACAAGTGCCCTCGCGTTTCCGGATGTCCGGCTTGCGCAGCCTCCTCGACCACCATGTCAAAGGAGCGTGCCAAGCTCTGCTCGTCTTTGAGGGCGAGCCAAATGTCCCACGCAAAGGCAAGTTCCACCAAGTCGAACGGCCCACGGAACTTTTCGGGGATGAACTGGCCGGCCGAGCGGTAGTCCTCCGCCGCGTGATAGAAAGACAGCATCCAGAAACGAACGCGGCGCTGTTCTGAAGGACTCAAGCGCGCGTAGCCCTCCCCAACGGTCTTCCGCCACCGGCTCAGGCGATTTCCCACCACCAGCACCGCGCCCATGGCAGCCTCGAATCGAGCGACGGTGATGGTTGATTGGTTAAGTATCCGTCTGGCCACGCGCAGCGCTTCGCGATGCAACCCCAGCTCGGCGCAGCCTTTCAATTCGTTTAGAATCGGGTCGAGCGGGGACTTCTTCACACGGCGACGGTGCGGCGTATTTGGCTGTCTCATGGGCGGAACGATACTGGGTGGGGTGGGACAACGGCAGTCCCAGTGGTTGATTTTGAAGACTTCTGCCAAGGGCCGCGCTTGATTCACACGGGAGCGGTCGGCAGAACATCAGGTCACGGGCATGATGGGGTCTTCGCTGAAAAGCGTCTGTTCTAGCCGTGCAGAATCCTTCGCCCTTCCACCGTGTCGCACCCTTGCGGTCACGGTCGCGCCGTGAGTTTCTGTGGGAAAGCGGCGGCGGTCTCGGCGGCCTGGCGCTCGCGAGCCTGCTGGCTTCGGATAAACCTGCGGCTGGCGAAGTCGCTGCCTCCATTCCGCAATCCGCAGTCCGCAGTCCGCATTTTCCCGCGAATGCCAAGCGCGTCGTGCAGCTCTTCATGGCCGGGGCGGCGAGCCATGTTGACCTCTTCGACTTCAAGCCCGAGCTGGTGAAGCGCGACGGCCAGCCCAGCGATTTCGGCGAGCACGTCGAGGCGTTCCAAAACGGCCTCGGCCCGTGGAAGAAACCGGTGTGGGACTTCAAGCCCTACGGCCAATCCGGAAAGATGTTGAGCGACGCCGTCGCCGACCTCGGATGCGTCGCGGACGAACTGGCCTTCATCCACAACGTCGTCGGCAAGACCGGCGTCCACTCGCAGGCCACGCTCTTGCAGGCGACCGGTTTTAATCTCCCCGGATTTCCCGGCATGGGCAGTTGGGTCAGCTACGGCCTCGGCACGGAGAACGAAAATCTCCCGACCTTTGTCGTGCTCCCCGACCATCGCGGCCTCGCCAGCAACGGCACGAAGAACTGGGACGCCGCCTTTCTTCCGCAGCAGCACAGTGGCACGGTGATTTATCCCGGCACCGAGACGCCGATTGCGGATTTGTTCCCGCACCGGAAAGGCGATTTCGTCACGCGCGACAGCGAGGCGGCGGCGCACTTGGTCATGGCGAAGTTGAACCAAGTCCACGCCGCGTCGCGCGAAGGCGACGGCCGGCTCGAATCCCGCATCCGCAGTTACGAACTCGCCGCGCGGATGCAGCTCGCCGCGCCCGAGGCGCTCGACATTTCGCGCGAGCCGGACTACCTGCTGCGCGCCTACGGCATCAACCAGTCGCGCAAGGAATGGCCCAAGGAAATCAACGCCGAGGAAGAGGCCGACATCTTCGGACGCAAGTGCCTCGTCGCCCGTCGGCTGCTGGAGCGCGGTGTGCGTTTCGTGCAAATCTGGAGCGGCAATGACAACGGTTTCCCGCGCCGCAACTGGGATTCGCACGAGGACATCGAGCGCGATCACGGCCCGCTCGCACGCGGCATGGCGCGCGGCGCATCGGCGCTCATTCAGGACTTGCGGCAGCGCGGCCTGCTCGATGACACAGTGATTCTCTGGACGACTGAGTTTGGCCGCATGCCCAGCACGCAAGGCGGCAAGGGCCGCGACCACAATCCGTTTTGTTTCACCAACTGGCTCTGCGGCGGCGGCATCAAGCGCGGCGTCACGCACGGCGAGAGCGACCAGTGGGGCTACAAGCCGTTGCATCGTAACGCGCCCACGACCTGCTACGACATCCACGCGACGATGCTTCGTCTGCTCGGCATGGATCACACGAAGCTCACCTTTCGCCACAACGGCATCGACCGCCGGCTGACCGACGTTCACGGCGAGGTCATCAAGGAGCTGCTCGCGTGAGCGGAACCGCATTGTCATGAGCCGACTGTTTCCGCTTCTGCTGGCAGCTTTCGCGGTCGTCGCCAACGCGGCGGAACCGGCCCGGCCCGCTGCGAAGCCGCTTCGCATCGTCACGCTCGGCGACTCCATCACGAAAGGCGTTCGCCCCGGTGTGAAGGCCGAGGAAACCTTCGCCGCGCGGCTGGAGGCGGGCTTGCGCGCGGCGGGTGTGGAGGCGTCGGTCGTGAACGTCGGCATCGGTGGCGAGCGGACGGACCAGGCGTTGAAGCGACTGGCCAAGGATGTTCTCGCGCAGCAACCCGGCCTCGTGACGATAATGTATGGCACCAACGACAGCTACGTGGACCAGGGCAAGGACGCTTCACGCCTCACCGCGGACGAATATCGCGCCAACCTCGTGCGGCTCGTGGATGAGTTGCGCGCCGCCGGTATCACGCCGGTGCTGATGACCGAGCCGCGCTGGGGCAAGACTGCAAAACTCAACGGCGTCGGCGAGCATCCGAACGTGCGCCTCGAAAAATATGTCGAAGCCTGCCGGGCCGTTGCCGCCGAAAAAAACTCGCCGCTCGCGGATCACTTCAAGCACTGGACCGACGCCGAATCGAAAGGCGCCGACATCGGCACCTGGACGACCGACCAATGCCACCCGAATCCCGACGGCCACCGCGTTCTCACAGAACTCATGCTGCCCGCAATCCGTGCGACGCTCAAAAGTGCTCAATGAAAATCCCGCGTCTCGATGCTCTCCCTTCGCTCAACCATGCTTATAACCATTCCAATGGAGCGATGCTGACATGAGAATTCAGCCCTCATCCAGCACCTCGCGCCGCCGGTTTGTTCAAGCCACGACCGTCGCCGCGCTGACCTCCGCTGGCGCTACAGCAATAGCCGCGCAGCCCGCTGGAAAAACCCTCGGCACCAAAACGCTCAAAACCGACGTGCTCGTCTGTGGCGGCGGTTGCGCGGGCACGGCGGCGGCGCTCGCGGCGGCACGGCGAGGCGCGAAAGTTTTGCTCGTCGAAAAAGCGCCTTTCGGAGGCGGCATCATCACGTGCGTCGGCCTGCCGTATTTCGACGGCATCGCGAACATCAAGGACAACCGCATCGTCGTGCGCGGCGTCGCGCTTGAGCTGCTTTCTAAGTCAGGCGTGTGCAAACCCGACGCCACGCACACGGCCAAGCACAACCCCACCATCGGAAATTCCTTCGCCTTCAAGCTGCTGCTCGACCAGCTCCTCCGCGAGCAGCGCGACCAGCTCACGGTGCTGTTCAACTCCTTCGTCTGCGCGGTGAACTCGACGGACGGACGCATCCGCTCTGTGCAAATCGCCAACAAGGACGGCCTCGTGAACGTCGAGGCGAACACCGTGATTGACTGCACCGGTGATGCGGATGTGGCCGCGTGGGCGGGCGCGCCGTTCGAGCAGAACGCGGAGGTTCAACCGCTCACGCTGCACTTCCGCATCGGCAACGTGAAGCGCATCGGCAACCTCGGCCAGAACTGCCGCGCCGCGCTGGCGAAGGCGCAGGCCGCAGGCGAACTGCCATTCTACTACGGCCCCGGCGTGATGTTCCTCTATCACGACAGCGAGGTTTACATCCACGGCATCCGCGTGCCGGCGAACCCCACCGATGCCGCCGACCTCTCTCGCGCCGAGATGCAGGGCCGCGCGGATGCGTGGGCGATGTTCCAGGCGTGGAAGCGCGAGGTGCCGGGCTTCGAGCAGAGCTACTTCATCGAGGCGTATCCTTGGATTGGCGTGCGCGAGTCGCGCCGGATCATCGGCCAATATGTTTTGAACGAAGATGATTTGATGAAAGCGCGCCGCTTCGACGACGCCGTCGCCACCGGCTGCTGGTATCTCGACCTGCACCCGAACAAGACCGTCGTCGGCAGCGCAAACGACTTTGACCCCAAGAAAGTTCAGCCCAATCCCTACGACATCCCGTATCGCTCGCTGCTCCCGCAGAAGGTTGAAAACCTGCTCGTCGCGGGCCGCTGCCACTCCGCCACGCGCGGCGCGCACGCCTCCACGCGTGTGACCGTGACCGCGATGGCGATGGGCGAAGCCGCCGGCACCGCTGCCGCGCTGTCCGTCGCTGCGAAAACCACACCGCAAGAAATCAACGGTGTCAAACTGCGCGAAGCACTGAAGGCCGGCGGCGCGGGGCCGTTCACGGATGCTTGAGCCATGAGGATTCGCACGCTTCTCGTTGGCCTTGTTGCTGTCACCACTTCGGTTTCAGCCGCAGAAAAGCCGTCCAAGGCCAGTTCCACCGACTGGTGGTCGCTGAAGCCGCTCGTGCGGCCCGCCGTTCCGCAAATCGGCAACGGGCAATCACCAATCGGCACTCCGATTGACGCCTTCATCCGCGCCAAGCTCGCGGAGAAGAACCTCACGCGTTCACCGGAGGCCGAGCCGCGCGTGCTGATTCGCCGGCTTCACTTCGACTTGCTCGGCCTGCCGCCGACACCGAACGAGGTCGAGGAGTTTGAGCGCGCGTGCTCAGGCAGCGACCGCCAATCGGCAGCCGGCAAGCTTGTGGACAAGCTCCTCGCCAGTCCGCACTACGGTGAGCGCTGGGCGCGGCACTGGCTTGATGTGGTCCACTACGGCGACACGCACGGTTACGACAAGGACAAGCCCCGCCCGAACGCCTGGCCTTACCGCGACTACGTCATCCGCGCCTTCAACGAGGACCGGCCTTACGCGCGCTTCATACAGGAGCAGGTCGCTGGCGACGTGCTTTTTCCCGGCACGCGCGATGGCGTCGAGGCGCTGGGTTTCATCGCGGCGGGGCCGTGGGATTTCATCGGGCACGCGGAGGTGCCGGAGTCGAAAATTGACGGGAAGATCGCGCGCCACCTCGACCGCGACGACATGGTGCAGAACACCATCGGCACCTTCAACAGCCTGACCATCGGCTGCGCGCAGTGCCACGACCACAAGTTTGACCCGATTCCGCAACGCGATTACTACCGGCTGCAAGCCGTGTTCGCCGCGCTGGACCGCGCGGACAAAAAGTATTTCAGCGACGCGAAACTGACGCAGCGCTTCGCCGAACTGGAGCATCGGCAACGCACGTTGACGGAGCGTCGCGCGGTGCTGGAAAACAAGTTGAAACTTGCTGCCGGCAAGGAACTCGAAGAACTCGACAAACAAATCGAGACTGCGAACAAGGCGAAGGGCGGCTTGCGGCCCGAGTATGGCTATCACAGCAGCATCTCGCCTACGCAGGATGCGGTGAAATGGGTGCAAGTGGACCTCGGTTGCAGCGTGGTGATTGACCGCGTGGTGCTGCGTCCGTGCTACGACGACTTCAACAAGATTGGCGCGGGGTTCGGCTTTCCGGTGCGGTTCAAGGTGGAGGCCAGCGATGACGCGCAATTCCAAACCGGCCTCGCAGTCATCGCGGACAAGACGGGTGCGGACTTCACCAATCCCGGCATCGCGCCGCAGACGTTCAAGAGCACCGGCGCGACAGCGCGCTTCGTCCGCGTCACGGCCACGAAACTCGCGCCGCGTCAGAACGACTACATCCTCGCGCTTGCGGAGCTGCAGGTCCTCGACACCACGGGCAGCAACGTCGCGCTGCGTGCCGCTGTCACAGCGCTCGATTCCATCGAGGCCGCACCGCGCTGGCGGAAAAGCAATCTTGTGGATGACATCGCGCCGCCGGCTGAAAATTCCAGTGTGCTTGCAGAGCTGCGGGCGAAGCGCGACGCCTTGCTCGCGAAGGCCACGGACGAGAAGGCGCGCGCGGAACTCGCCGCGTTGACAAAGGACTTGGAGCGAGTCGCGGCGGAGCTGAAGCAGTTTCCGAAGCCCGATGTGGTCTTCGCGGGAACGGTGCATTACGGCAGCGGCGCGTTCGCGGGCACGGGGCCGAACGGAGGCAAACCGCGCATCATCCGCGTCCTCAACCGTGGCGACGTGAAGCAGCCGAAGGACGAGGTCGCCTCCGGCGCACCGGGCTACCTCACGGGCCTGTCGGGCGAATTCTCGCTGCCCGTGGAGCACAGCGAGGGCGAGAGTCGCGCTGCGCTGGCGCAGTGGCTTTCCTCTCCGGACAATCCGCTCACGTGGCGCAGCATCGTGAACCGCGTCTGGCAGTATCACTTTGGCCGTGGCCTCGTGGAAACGCCCAACGACTTCGGCCGCATGGGCGCGCTGCCGACGCATCCCGAGCTGCTCGACTGGCTTGCGTGCGAGTTACGCGACAGCGGCGGGTCGTTGAAGAAGCTGCACAAGCTCATCGTGACGAGCGCGGCGTATCGGCAGTCTTCGGCGACGACTCCACAAGTTGCCAGGCTGGATGCCGAGAACCGCCACTTGTCGCGTCAAAACCGCCGCAAGCTCGACGCCGAGTCGGTGCGCGACGCCACGCTCCTTGTCGCGGGCGAACTCGATCTGCGCATGGGCGGGCCGGCCTTCCAGGATTTCGTCGTCGAGAAGCCCGAGCACTCGCCGCACTACGAGTATCACCTGCACGACCCCGACGATCCGAAGTCGCACCGGCGCTCGGTCTATCGCTTCCTCGTGCGCTCGCAGACACAGCCGTTCATGACCACGCTGGATTGCGCGGACCCTTCGATGCAAGTGGGCCGGCGCAACGAAAGCGTCTCCGCCTTGCAGGCCCTCGCGCTGCTGAACAACGGCCTGATGGTCACGATGGCCAGGCACTTCGCCGCGAAGCTCGACGCGGGTGGCGGTGATTTGAACGCGAAGATTGAGCGCGCCTTCCGTGAGGCGCTGGCCCGCGCACCCTCGCCGGAGGAGAAAGCCAGCCTCACCGCCTACGCCCAACAGCACGGTTTGCCCAATGCCTGCCGCGTGCTTTTCAACCTGAACGAGTTCGCCTTCGTGGATTGAGGGCGGTTGAACCTTCGCTCGTCCTGCCGCGCCCGAGGCCCGTCATTCGTCGAGAGGCTGCCCATCCAGACGCCCGGCTGCGGACCACCGTCCGAAATGCCTGTCCCGGCCGGAAACCCTGGCCCGACGGAGGAGCATCCCGCTGTGAACATCCTCATCGTTGACGACTACGCGACCAACCGAAAGCTGCTCGGTGCGCAGTTGGAGGCCGAGGGCCACACCACGCTCGAAGCCGCCGACGGCGTCGAGGCGCTGGCCGTGCTGGAGCACGCGCCGGTGGACGCCATCATCGCCGACATTCTCATGCCGCGAGGTGCGCGCGAGCGAGCGGCTCCGCCACCTGCCCTTCGTCTTCTACACGGCCACCTACACCTCGCCGTCCGATGAGAAGCTTTCGCTCGAGGTCGGCGCCGCCAGCCGGTGGGCGCGCTGAACGAAAAAGAAGCGCTCAATGAATACAGCGAGCGGCTTGTCTCCAAGCTGGAGGAGAAGAACCGCGCGCTCGAGGCGCGGACGGAGAACCTCCGCGAGTCGGAGGGCAAATTTCGCCGGCTGGTGGAGCAGGCCATCACGGGCGTTCACATGGTTCAGGACGACCGCTTCGTTTATGTGAACCCGAAGATGTTGGAAATCTTCGGCCGCACCGAAGCCGAGCTGACCTCGCGGCTCGTGTATGACTTCATCACCAAGCCGTTCGACGAGGATCAGCCGGCCGCGCGCCTCATCGTCGCCGAGCGCATGCTCGGCCTGCAACAGCGCGTCCAACAACTTGAGGGCCTCCTGCCCATCTGCTCCTACTGCAAGAAAATCCGGGACGATCAAAACACCCGGAAGCCAATCGAGCGATACATCGTCACCCACAGCGAGGCCAAGTTCAGCCACGGCATCTGTCCCGCGTGCATGAAGGAGCATTTCCAGATCAAAGAAGCGGAAGCGTGAGGGCAGGGCATTGCCTTGATCTGTCGATCGTTTCGTAAGTTGGAGTCGGACGCTGGTAACGGAGAAAGACTCAGGGGAAATGGCAGGTTTGTTCAGGCTTCAGGGTTTGGAGGAATTCCACAACCTCTTATAATGCTGCCGGACTGCCGATCGAGAACCGCTCCCCATCGGCTGTCCTGAGGATAGAGAAACATAAGTGGCGTTCCTCAACCGTGGCTTTGCAGGGAGGCATCGCCTTGATCTCTTTTGCGGTGATGGAACTGGGGACCATCCCGGCGGATTTCTTCGCGACGGACGTGGAGCAACCCGTGAGAAACGAAGCGCCCGCAAGGAGGCTTAGAAATTCCAGCCGGGCGAGCGTCTTTCTCATGCAGAATCGGACGGTAACGATGTCCGCATGATTCTGACGGCCAGAAGGTTAGCGACCTTGTCACGACTCGATACGGTAGAGGTGCGTCCGGGTTCTCAAGTATAACGCTTTTCCAGCCACGGCGGGCGACGCCATGCAGCCTTTTTCAAGCGTGTTCTTCGACAACACTTCCAGCTTGCGGCCCGGCTTGAGCACCAGCGTCGTGCCCTGTTGATCGAAGAAATAGAGCCGACCGTCGCCATAGATCGGCGAGGCTGCGAATTTGCCAGTGACCCGCTCGGTCCACACCGTGTCGCCGGTCGCGGCGTCGAGGCACGAGATGAAGCTCTCGTCGGACGCAGTGTAAATCAAACCATCCACCAAAATGGGCGACGAGTATTTGCCGATGTGCGTCTTGAGCGACCACGCGAGGTGCGTGCCCGTCACGTCACCCCGCCCGTCCGTTTTCACCGCGAGCATCGCCTTCTGCCGGAGGCCGGTGACGAAGTAGGCCAACCCGTGATCGAACACCGGCCGCGGCGCGCTGGACCAGTCGTCATATTGCACCTTCCACAGCTCGCGGCCATCGTGGGGATCATAGCCATAAGCCGCCTTTGCGCCGGCGCTGAACATCTGAATTTTGCCAGCGACGGCCACAATGAGCGGCGTGCCGTGGGCCTTGCGCAAATCGCCGTCCTTCGCCATCTGGCCGGGCACATTCTCGTCATTCCAAATCACGGAGCGATCCGTCTTCCAAACCGTGGCCCCGGTTTTCTTGTCCAGCGCCACGAGATACTGCACGTCGGCGCCGTCGAAGGTCAGGATCACCAGATTCTCGAACAGCACGGGCGACGACGCGGGGCCGCGGTAATGCCGACACTGCAAGTCTTCGCGTTTCCAAAGCGTCTTGCCCGTCGTCGTTTCGAGGCACGCCGTGCCGAATCTTCCGAAGTGAACATACACGCGGCCCGGCTCGATGACTGCGGACGGCGTCGCGTAGGAATTCATGGACGCGCCGTTGCCGAGCGATTCCGGCTGGTCGCTGTGAAAAAGCTTTTCGTTGAGCGTCACCTTTCCCGACTCGGCATCAACGCGGATGACGAAGAAATCGTGGCCGTCGTCGGGAGCGGACGTGAGCCACACTTGCCCGCCCATCACGACGGGCGTGGAAATCCCGTGCAGCGGAATCTCCGTCTTCCATTTCACGTTGTTCGTCTCGCTCCAATGCAGCGGCAGACCAATCGGTTGGGTGGCACCCGGGGCGGACACGTGCCCATCGCCGAGAGGCCCCCGGTAATCCGGCCACTCGACCTGTGCGGCGTGAGCAGCGAACGTGAACAGAATCAGAACACCAACGAATCCAGAACGGCGAATGAGGTTTGAGGCTGCAAATGAAAATCGGCGCTGCGATCGGTGCATGACGCAAGGGTGGTTCGGCTCTTGAACCAAGTCAACGATGTGGTCAGCCGGCGCAGACTTACGGTCACCGGGCGTGTCCATGAAGGCGCGCGCCAGTTCGGTGAGCTGGTTGCGCCAGTGCTGCACGGCGCTGCGACTCAGGCCGTGGCGCGTCGCCAAATCCTGCGAGCGGATTTCGCCCGCCATGCAGCGCAAGACATCAAGTGCTTGAGCGTCCAGCGTGGCGATGAACGCCTGCCAGTCGAGTTGCGCGGCGCAGTTTGCGCCGGATTCCCGGCCTCGCTGGCGAGCGCGTCGCCCAAGGTCAGCGGTTCGCCGGTCGTCTCGTCGGCCGCGCCAATGGGATCGTCAATCGCGGACACGCGGCGGTTGCTGACCAGTTGCGTGCGGCTGCCCATCGCGTCGCTGCGCCCCGAGTAGTTGAAGCGCCGGTCGGAGCGCGTGTGGAGCATCGTGTAGTAGGCGATGTTGCCGGGCGTGACTGACTTGCCATTCGCTTCGCAGTTGTGGAGCAAGCGTGCCGCGACCCGCGTGATGCTCTATGGAAACACCCGCATCGCGTTGCTCTCCCCGCAGGCAGCAAATCGGGTTCACGCAGCGAGGGAATTGGCAAAAGCTTCTTTCTCCCAAAAGACAGTCTTACCGCACGGGTAGAGCCACCGCCGGCGGGTTGGCCCATGTTCGTTAAAACACACAGCGCAAAAGCCAAAGTGATCGGCACGACCTTGGACCTGACGGTTGCGCCCAACCAAACACGACTGGAAGTTGTCAAAGGCCAGGTCGAGTTAATCCGGCATGAGGATGGGGCTACGGTTCAGACCAAGTCCGGGTTTTCCGCCACCGTGAGGGAAGGAACGGAGCTTAATGCCAGGCCGCTGCTGCCTGCGCCGTGGATCTCGCGGGACACAGGCACCCGCGCACCTCGCACGGTGTTGAACGCCTTCGCTCTGGCGAAGGCCGTGAAGAAGAAGTTGGAGGTGTTTTGCGGTGCAGGAGCCAGTGTGTTGGTCTGAACAAACGCTTGTCCCTTCTGGACGCCGAACAGTTCCACATCCACTGCATGAACAATCCCGACCACCGAGACCGCAATCAACATTATAAATGCGCCGCGCAGTCGGCATCGCCATCCCGAACTTTGTCAAAGCAAGAGCCACGGCGCAGAAGAACGCGTGCATCGCCAATCTCAAGCAGATTGACGGCGCGGTGCAGCAGTGGGCCTTGGAAAACAAGAAGGCCGCGACCGACACGTGTGCCCTGACGGACACCACGTTGCTGGCCTGCCTCAAAGGCTCGGCCCTGCCCGCGTGCCCTGGTGGTGGCGCTTACCCGGCGGGCACCCCGGTCTCTGGCTCGCCGGCGTGCAGCCTCTCGACCAGCGGTCACACGCTGTAGTCGGCTCAACCTCCCGTGTCTTGCGTGGGATGCAAGGAATATTGGCGGAGTTTCTCGCGCAAGGTCAGCCGAGAGATGCCGAGCCACCGTGCGGCCTTGGCCTGGTTGCCGGCGGCCAGCTCGATCACTTGGGCCAGCAGTTCGCGCTCGGCCACGGCGATGACTTCGCCAAAAACGTCCTCGCGTTCCCCACGTTGCGCGGCGGCCAACAGCCTCGCGACCAGCACTTGGAGCGGTGCTGAGTCATTGGTTCCAGTTGGCGCGGCGGACGCCAGTGTGGAACGCACGTGTTCTTCGCCGATGGTGTAACCGCGCGCCTGTAGCAGGACTTTGCGGACGGAATTCTCCAGCTCGCGAATGTTTCCGGGCCAGGTCTGGGCTTTGAGCAACTCGATGGCCTCGAGCTGGATGCCCGGTTCGGCGACGCCGAATTCGGCGGCGTAGCGGCGCAGAAAGTAGCGCACCAACTCGGGCACGTCCTCGCGCCGCTCGCGCAGAGGCGGCAGGGTCAAAGTCACGACGTTGAGCCGGTAAAACAAATCTTCGCGAAACTTTTTGTCCCGGATCATTGCTTCCAGATCCTGATGCGTGGCGGCAATGACACGCACGTCGGTTGGGACGGTTTCCTTGCCGCCGAGCCGCTGGACGCAGCGTTCTTGCAACGCGCGCAGCAGCTTCACCTGCGTGTTGGCGGAGAGGTCGCCGATCTCGTCGAGGAACAGTGTGCCGGTGTGCGCCTGCTCGAAACGCCCGATGCGCCGCGTGTCCGCGCCGGTGAACGCGCCGCGCTCGTGGCCGAAGAGTTCGCTTTCAATCAATGTCTCTGGAATCGCCGCGCAGTTGACCGCGACAAATGGTGCCTGCGACCGGTTGCTGTGTTGGTAGATCGCGCGGGCTATAAGTTCCTTGCCAGTGCCGGTTTCGCCGCGCAGCAGCACGTTCACCGGCTTGCCGGCGATGCGCCCGATCTCCTTGTAGATGGACTGCATTGCGCGACTCTGGCCGACGATGGCCGCGTGGCCGACGGTTTCCGCCGCGCCGAGGTCCACCGGTTCGGTCATCAGTTGGTGCGCAGCCAGCGCCTTGGCGATCAGCTCAATCAACTCGCCCATGTCGAAAGGTTTGAGCAAATAATCGAAGGCGCCGAACTTGATCGCCTCGATGGCCGTCTCGGTGGTTCCGTGCGCCGTCATCAGCACGATGGGCACGCGTGGCCGTGCGGCGTGCAGGCGACGCACGATCTCGATACCACTGGTGCCGGGAAGCTTCAGGTCGGTGAGGACGAGGTCGAAGGGCTGGCGTTGCGCGAGCGCCAGACCGTCGTCGCCACGCGCCGAGTGCGTCACAGCCCAGCCTTCCACCGCAAGCACGCCCTCGAGCGAGGAGGCAATCGCGGCGTCATCTTCAATGAGGAGAATCTGGCTTGGAGTGGTCATGCGAGGGCGGGCGGAAGCACGACGCCGAACACGGTGCCGTGGTTCACGCGGGTCTGATATTGCAGCGCGCCGCCGTGTTTCTCAACGATGCGCGCGGCAATGGCCAGGCCGAGGCCCGTGCCGGTTTCCTTGGTGCTGAAGAACGGATCGAACAGGCGCTTCTGGACGTCCGGCGGGATGCCTTTGCCGGTGTCCGTCACCTCGAGGATCACCGCCGGCACAGTCCCCTGCGGCGCGTGCCGCGTGCCCGCCCGGGCATGAAGCGTGATAGTCCCGCCCGATCCCGACGCGTCGGCGGCGTTTTGGATCAGGTTGATGAACACCTGCTTGATTTGTTGCGTGTCCACCCGCACGCGAAGTGCGGCGTCGCCAGCAGCGAACTGCAACTCGATGCCTCGTTGCATCAGCTGCGGCGCGAGCAGATCGCGCGCGTCGCGCAGCGGTTGTTCTGCCGGCACCACAGCGAAATCCGGCTCCGAGGGCCGCGCGAAGGTGAGGAAATCCTTCACGATGCGCTCGAGGCGCTGGATTTCCTGGCTGATGATGTCGGCGTCGCCCCGTTCAGGTGAGCCGACCTTGAGATGACGCGATTGCGTGAAAAGCCGCGCCTTGATGGCAGTGAGCGGGTTGCGAATTTCGTGCGCGACACCTGCGGCCAGCAGACCGAGCGAAGCGAGTTTCTCCTGCCGCTCGATGGTTGCCTGACTCTCGAGGAGCTTGACCTGGAGCGGGGCGATGAGCGCGCGATAAACGAGCCGCGCCGCCCAGACGCCCAACACCAGCAGGGCGAGGAACGCGACGAGAAAGAACCAGCGCAGCCATTCCAAGGTGCTCTGCGACTCGGCGATGAACTGCTTCAGCGACTCGCGATGCGCCTCGACCAGCTCGTAGCCGAGCGCGTTGAGGCGCGAGGATTCCTTCTCCACGCGCTCCAGGTTGGGTGCGGACCCGGTGGATTTTTGGTCGAGCTGGCTGAGCAGATTCGTCGCTGCGTTGAAGTAGTCGTCGTAGCCGGCGTTAATCTGGTCCATCAGGCGGCCTTCGCGCAGGGAGGTGAGCGTGGGCCGCTGCAAGTCAATCCACCGGTCCATGCGCTTCCATTCCTCGAGAAACTGCTCACGGTCGCCGACCTCGTGATGGCGCTCGTAGCGGCGCAGGAGCGAATCGAGGCGCTGAAGGTTGGCACGGAACTGGTCTGCGGTCTGAAAGCTCTCCATCTGCTCGCGCGACAGCCGCTCACTGAGGCTGGCGATGTGCCGCCATGTGAATTGTGCCGCCCAGCCGATGAGGCCAAGCAGCACGGCCACGACCACAGCCAGCGTGGCGATGCGGGACTTGAGACCGAGATTCATTTGTGCGGCGCGCTCAGACGCGTGTTTCGTGCCAACCACCGACAGAGCGCATCCTATCACGGAAGGTTGGCCCGCCGCCATTCCATGTCATCGCGGTGAAAAGATTCTGGCCACACGAGGTAAGTCACTGGCCAAGAAACCGCGCGAAGTCCGCCCAGTAGAATCGTTGTTTCCACGGCAAACACCGTAGTTCTCGCCTTCTACGGCTCGTTGGCACGCACACCGCTAGGAGCCAGTCGTGAAGATCGCGTTGTCTCCGACGGTGGGCCAGCGGCTCGGCTTCGTGGCCGCGCTCGCCTTGCTGGCCGCGCTTACGCCACCCCGCGCCAACGCCGGCCCACAACACTTCGCGGAATGGGCTGAGGGGCGCATCAGCTCAGTGGATCCGGGGCAGCACATTCTGGTGCTGCGGGTGGACCGGCGTGACACGCCAGAAACATTTCACTGGAACAAAGACTCGCGCCTCTGGCGCACGGGCGGGCCGAAGGATGGCCAGCCCGTCGAGGGCGGCGTGCTCAAAATGGGTGACGCCGTCAAAGTCCAGTTTCACAAGTCCGCCAAAGGCGAACCGGCGGTGATTGTGAAAATTGTTGAGGCCGGTGTCCGCGAGTGAGCGGACCGGCATTTTCTCTCATGCGCCGTTCATCGAAAATAATGATCCCTTGGTTGCTTGCCGTCCTGACCGGAGCGGTGTCAGTTGCGCGTGCCGCCGAGGCCACGCCGCGCAAGCTCACACTCGGGGACGCGAGGCGCATTGCCTTCGAGCGCAACTGGGACTTGCTCGCCGCGCAGACCGACGTTGACGCGGCCACCGCGCAGAAACTCGTGGCGAAGGAATTCCCGAATCCGACGCTCTCGCTCTCCGCGTCGAAGATGTCCTTCGACGGCCATCCGAACGGAACCACGGCAGGCAATTCACTTTGGAACCGCAGCTTCGACAACATCGCCGCCGTGAGCCAGCTCTTCGAGATTGGCGGGAAGCGCCCCGCGCGACGGGATTCTGCCTTGGCTGGCTTGGCCGCCGCCGAGGCCCGCCGCCGCGACGCGCGCCGCGTGCTCGAGCAAGGCGTGGCCCGTGCCTACCTCGCCGCGCTCCAAGCCCGGGAGAACGTGGATATTTTGAACCGCTCCGCCGCCTCCTTGCGCGAGGAGGCGAAGCTCGCCGAAGTGCGCCTGAAAGCCGGCGACATTTCGCTCGCGGACAAGACGCAGATTGAAATTGCCGCCGAACGGCTGGAACAGGATGCCAGCGCCGCCCGCGCTTCCGAGCGAACGGCGCGCATCGCGGTGGATGTTTTGCTGGGGGAAGTGAACGCCCTCGGCGACTGGGTGCCGGGTGACTCCTTGGAACAACTGGCGGGCCGTCCTTTCCCCTCCAGCTTGGAGTCGCCCGGCCTGCCCCGGCCTGATCTCGCCGCCGCCGAGGCCGCAGCGCGCAAGGCCGAGGCCGATCTCCGACTCCAACGCGCGCTGCGCGTGCCCGATCCAACGATCAGCCTGCAATACGAGCACGAGCAACCCGACAAGCCCAACACCATCGGCCTGGCGGTTTCCTTTCCGTTGCCGCTGTGGAATCGCAACGATGGCAACATCGCCGCCGCGCGGGCCGCCATCACGGCGGCCAAAGTGCAGTCTGACAAACTGCGCGCCCAGATTGCGGCAGACATCGCCGCCGCCCGCGTTGTTTACGAGGAGGCCGTCGCCCGTCTCCAGCGCTACCGCACGCAAATCCGCCCAAAATCCGAGCAGGTGCGCAAGACCGTGGCCTTCGCCTACGAGAAGGGCGGGGCCTCGCTGCTGGATTTGCTTTCCGCCGAACGCAATGACAACGACGTGCGGCTGGCGACCGCCGCTGCCGCCGCCGACACCGCCACGGCGGCGGCGAATCTAAGAGCCGCCTTGAACCTAGTGAACGAACAGGAGCCAAAATGAAAACCACGCAAAACCACGCCGGCACGTTGATGACTCAGGCCACCGGCAACCACGGACGAACCGATGCGGCCGAGCTGACGGAGCGGGAAGTTTCGCTGAAGCCCTTGACGTGGAAACGCCGCCGGTCACAGGCGCCAGAAAGGCAGCCGTTCCTCCGCCGGCTGGTCGAGGAATCCTGGGTGATCGGTCTGGCGGTTACGGCTTTGTTCGTGACGGGCTGTCACAAAAAGCCGGAGCAGGCTGCCGCGCCGGCACCCGGCGCAAAGGTGGAAGGGAACGCCGTGGTGTTCCCGCCGGACAGTCCGCAACTCGCCTCCGTGTCTGTCGAGGCTGTGGAGTCACCGCGCAGTGCCAAGCTCCGCCTTCACGGGCGGCTGGTCTGGGATGAGAACGTGACGGCGCGGGTGTTCACCCCGTTCGCCGGACGCGTCACATCCATTCTCTGCGAAGCGGGAAAAAACGTCGAGAAAGGAGCGCCGCTGGCGATGCTCGCCTCGCCGGACTTTGGACAGGCGCAGGCCGACGCGCGACGCGCGGCCAACGATGTGCGTCAGGCCGAGCGCACGCTGGCGCGCGTGAAGGAGTTGTTTGAGCACGGCGCCGCGCCGCGCAAGGACATGGAGTCCGCCGAGTCCGACCTCGCCCGCGCGCAGTCGGAACGCGAGCGTGCCGAGGTGCGGCTGGCGCTTTACGGCGGCGGCGGCGGGGCGATTGACCAGGCCATCGCGCTGAAGAGTCCGCTCGGCGGCGTGATCGTGGAGAAAAACTTGAACCCGGGCCAGGAGGTCCGGCCCGACCAGATGCTCGCGGGGCTGCCGCAGTTTGGCGCGCCGCTGTTTGTCATCACCGATCCCGCGCGGCTGTGGGTATTGCTGGATGCGACGGAAAGTGAACTTTACCTCCTCAAGCCAGGCACGCCGGTGGTGATACGCTCCCAAGCGTTCTCTGAAGCATCCCACCCTGGCCGGCTTGAGGTGGTGTCCGATTCGTTCGACCCCGCCACGCGGATGCTGCGCGTGCGCGGCGCGGTCGAGAATGCTGACCGGACGCTCCGCGCCGAAATGCTCGTGACGGCGGAGATCGAGGTGCCGGTGTCCACGCCGCGTTCCGTGGCTTCCCGCGCGGTGTTTCTCAAGGGCGATCGGCACTATGTTTATGTGGAGGAAGGCTTGGGCCGGTTCCGGCGGCGTGAGATCAAGGTCGGTGCGGAAGTCGAAGGCAAATTGCCGGTGCTCGAAGGCTTGGACGCCGGCCAGCGCATCGTGACCGGCGGCGCGTTGCTGCTGGAGCAAGTCGCCACGGATGGAGCCGGCTCGTAAGCGCGTGACGCATCCAGTCGGCCGGGCGTGTTCCGGCTGTCTTTGTTCTCCGCTGTCCAGCGCCAGCCAACCCTCGTTGTCTAAATGATCAAACGCATCGTTCACTTCGCGCTGCACCAGCCGATGTTTGTCGGGCTGATGGCGGTGCTCTTCATCGCCGGCGGCATCGTCGCCTTCAAGACGTTGCCCATCGAGGCATTCCCGGATGTTTCGGACATCCAGGTCAACGTCATTGCGCTTTACCCAGGTCGCGCGCCGGAGGAGGTCGAGAAGCAAGTCACCATCCCGCTGGAGATCGCGTTGAGCGGCATCCCGCATCAGGTGCGGCTTTTCAGCCACACCCAGTTTGGCCTGAGCTTCATCATGCTCACGTTCAACGACAAGGTGGATGACTACTTCGCCCGCCAGCGCGTGATGGAACGGCTCACGGGCGTGGATTTGCCGCCCGGCGTGACGCCGCAGTTGGGCCCGCTCTCCACACCCATCGGCGAGCTCTACCGCTACCGTCTCAAAGGCGCGGGACGCACCACCGCCGAGTTGCGCACGCTCGAAGACTGGGTCGTGGAACGAAACCTCCGCATGGTGGACGGCGTGGCCGATGTGGTCACGATGGGCGGCCTCATCAAGCAATACGAAGTGAACCCTGACCTCGCACGGATGCGCGGCTACAACCTCACTCTCCAACAGCTCTTCACCGCGCTTGGCCGCGGCAACGCCAACGCCGGCGGCAGCTATGTGGAGCAAGGCTCGCAGCAGTATCTCATTCGCGGCATCGGTCTGCTTCGTTCGGCGGACGACATCGGCAACATAGTTGTCGCCTCGCGCAACGGCACGCCCGTGCTGGTGAAGGACATCGCGCAGATCGGCGTCTCCGGCGTGCCGCGTCAAGGCATCGTGGGCCAGGACGCCGACGATGATGTCGTCAACGGCATCGTCCTGATGCGCAAAGGCGAGAACCCTTCCGTCATGCTCGGCAAGGTGAAGGAACGCATCGCCCTGTTGAACAAATCCATCCTGCCCAAGGGCGTGCAGATCGTGCCTTACTACGACCGCACTTGGCTCATCGGCACGACGCTCAAGACGGTGTTCAAGAACTTGGCCGAGGGCGCGATGCTCGTGAGCTTCGTGCTGCTGCTCTTCCTGGGCAACCTGCGCGCCGCGTTCATCGTCGCGCTCATGATCCCGCTCTCCTTGCTCGCCACCTTCATCGGCCTGTCGTGGAAGGGCATCCCAGCCAACTTGCTTTCCCTCGGCGCGATGGACTTCGGCATCATCGTGGACGGCGCGGTGATCGTGGTGGAAAACATCTTCCGCCGGTTGAGCGAACATCACGCGACCGAACCGAAGAACCGCGAGGAATTTCTCGCGCGATTGCGGCACACGATCCTCGAAGCTTCGGCGGAAGTGGGCCGCCCGACATTCTTCTCGATGCTCATCATCATCGCGGCGCACATCCCGATCTTCACGCTGCAACGCCACGAAGGCCGCATCTTCGCGCCGATGGCGTGGACGGTGACGAGCGCGTTGATTGGGTCGCTGCTCTTCTCGCTCTCGCTGGTGCCGCTGCTCTGTTACTTGCTGCTGCGCAAAAAAATTCCGCACGGGGACAACTTCCTTGTGCGCGGATGCAAGGCGCTTTACCAGCCCGTGCTCGGCTGGGCGTTGCGCCGGCCGGTCATCGTGCTGCTCATCGCCATCGTAGCGCTGGGCGGGAGTCTTTCGCTCGTGCCCCGGCTCGGGACGGAATTCCTGCCCGAGCTGAACGAAGGCACCATCTGGGTCAACGCCAACTTCCCGCCCGGCCTTTCGATCAGCGAGGCGCAGGCGCAATGCCGCCGCATCCGCGAGATTCTCGGCAAGATGCCCGAGGTGCGCAGCGTCATCTCGAAGGCTGGCCGGCCCGAGGACGGCACCGACCCGAAGCCGCTCAACATGGCCGAGCTCTTCGTGGACCTGAGGCCGCCCGAAGAATGGACGCGCAAGGTCACCAAGGAGCAAATCCTCGACGAGATGGACAAGGCGCTCGACGTGCTGCCCGGCATTGAGACCAGTTTCTCGCAGCCCATCCGCGACAACGTGCTCGAGAGCATTTCGCAGATTGACGGCCAGGTCGTCATCAAGGTTTTCGGCGACGACGCTGGCGCGCTGGCGACAAATGCCAACGCGATTCTCAAGGCCGTCGGCGGCGTGCCGGGCGTGACACGCGCCTTCGTTGACCGCGCCGGCGAAGTTCCGCAGAGCCTCATCGAAATCAACCGCGAGCGCGCCGCGCGCTACGGCCTGAACATCAGCGACGTGCAGGACGTGATCGAGACCGCGCTCGCCGGCAAGGCCGCGACGGAATTGTGGGAGGGCGAAAAACATTTCAGCGTGACCGTGCGGCTCAAGGAACCACAGCGCCGGCTCGCCGAACTCGGCAACGTGCTGGTGGACACGCCGGAAGGCCTGCATCTCCCGCTCCACGAAATCGCGACCTTCAAGGTCAGCAGCGGTGCGATGAACATCAGCCGCGAGAACGGCACGCGCGTGAAAGCCATCGGCGTCTTCATCAAAGACCGCGACATGGGCAGCGTCGTCGCCGACATGCAGGCCAAGGTGGACGCGCTCCAACTGCCGCAGGGCACGATCGTGACGTGGAGCGGCGAATTCGAGAATCAAGAACGCGCCATGAAACGCCTCGCAGTCGTGGTGCCCGTCAGCGTCTTCCTCATTTTCATCCTGCTCTTCGACGCCTTCAAATCGCTCAAGAGTTCGCTGCTCATCCTGGGCAACGTGCCCTTCGCCTTGATCGGCGGCATCCTGGGCCTGCTCGTCACGCACATCCCGTTGAGCGTGTCCGCCGCCATCGGCTTCATCGCCCTCTTCGGTCAAGCCGTGCTCAACGGTGTCGTGATGGTGAGCCATTTCAACCAGCTCCGCGACGAGGGCAAGACCGCGCGCGAAGCCGCACAGGAAGGCGCGCTGACCCGCTTGCGCACGGTGCTGATGACCGCGCTGCTGGCGATGCTCGGCTTGCTGCCGATGGCGCTCTCGCACGGCATCGGCTCGGAGACGCAGCGTCCGCTGGCGGTGGTCATCATCTCCGGCTTGATCTCTGCGACGCTCCTCACGCTCCTCGTGCTGCCCGCGCTCTACGTGCTCGTCGCCGGGAGAGATCCGAACGAGGAATCGCCTGCCGCCACGCCCGCTCCGGCAGCCACGGCACCGACAGTTGACCCGCAAAATCACGCGTGATTCCGGTGATGCCGTGGCTAGAGTCGAAGCATGACGGACTCAACCACTCCAGAAAGCACAGTTCCAGAGACGGCCAAGGAACGGCTCAACAGTCTCATCGCCATCACCGTGGCCGTCCTGGCCGCGTTGATGGGACTCACAAAGGTCAAGGATGACAACATCGTGCAGGCGATGCAGCAGGCGAAGGTCAATGCCGTGGACGCCTGGGGCGAATACCAGGCCAAGAAAATCAAACACCACCTCGCCGAGACGAGCGTCGTGCAGCTCGCCGCCTTGCAGCTCATCGCGCCCTCCAACGCCGCGCCGCAATTCGCGGCCATGCTCCGGCATTACGAAACGGACATCGGCCGCTACCAGGGTGAAGAAAAGGAGTTGATGGACAAGGCGCGTCGCTTCGAGCGCGAATACGACCAGCTCAACTTCCGCGACGACCAGTTTGACCTGTCAGACACCGCGCTCTCGATCGCGTTGGGCGTGCTGGCCACCGCCGCGCTCGCCAACCGGCGCTGGCTGCTCGTGCTGGCGTGGATGTTCGGCGCGTTGGGCATCCTCATGGCTGCGGCGGGATTCCTACAGTTGAACCTCCACCCGGACTGGCTGGTGCGGATCCTGTCCTGACGCGCCCCTCCTCAACGCCTCCGGTCGCCGGAGAGTTGGGTCGCCCGCAGCGGGAGGGATGGTGCGGCGGATGGATGTAACGACAGCGCTTCGAACGTATCGGCATGCGCGGCGCAAAACTTCACACCGCCACCGGCCTCCAGCGGCAATAAACCTTGTTCTCGGGAGGCCTGCTGTCGTCATTGATGCGACCCGTGGTCTTTGGCGAACGAACAAACTCTCCGATACGGACGACGATTCTATTGTTGGACAGTGGTTTTGTTAGGTCAACGCCGAACGCGGCAGCGGGCTGATTCATTGACGGAGAGCAGCTGACCGGGCAGAGCATTCAAAGCCGATTGGACAAAGCGCCGGGCCATCTGGGCGTGGTTTTCAATTCCTTGGATGCGACGATTTGGACTTTCAACTGCGAAGAAGGTTTCGTCGGCCGCCAGCAACGATCTCGCCTTTTTCACGACATCTTTCAGCACCTCATCATCGCGCATCTCCACAAACAAACTCCGCTTGTCCACTCCAGCAGATATTGCTTCTGCTAGGTTTTCGGCGTTGGTGCCGTTGCTTTGCCGTCAGTTTTCCGCTTGCTCATGCCAAACAGCATCAGATTGCAGTGTCAGATGGGCAAGGCTCCGAAAATCGGACGTGGATAAAACCCCTTATTTTTCTGGTGCACCCGCCAGGAGTTGAACCTGGAACCTTCTGATCCGTAGTCAGACGCTCTATCCAATTGAGCTACGGGTGCGACCGCAGCGCGGAATGTAGGAACCGCCTCCGGGGGGTGCAAGCGCTATTTGGTTCGCATCCAGCGACGCGGCGCGTTCACGCGGTTACGGCCTTCGGTCAGCGTGGAGGAACGGGATGGTGGTTCAACCCTGCGCCGCACCGGGCACCGGGTTCGACGGCCGCCCCGCCGGGCTGAGCTTGATGACGGCTTCCCGCATTTCCTTGCCGGCCTTGAACTTCACGATGGCACGAGGCGGGATGGGAACGTCGGTGGCCGGGGCGTTCGGGTTGCGGCCGATGCGGGCCTTGCGAACCTTGACCTCGAAAACACCGAAGTTGCGCAGCTCAACGGTTTTGCCCTCGGCCAGTGCCCCGGTGATGTGGTCCAAGGTTTTCTGAACGACCTCCAACACCTGTTGTTGGACGATCCCGGTTTCGCTGCTGATGCGGAGGACGAGGTCGCGCTTTGTCATAAGTGGTGCCTAGTTAGAAGGCTGTTATCGAGTTGGTGCGCAACACATAACTCAGGCGACGACAGGGGTCAAGAGCCGAACGCTATCAAAGGTCTCACATTGGTGCAACTCCACTGGACGCCAAGTGACACCACGAGGCTGACAAATCACACACGGCCCTCGGTGATCGTGTTCGCCGGTTCAGTGGTTGAACAGAAACTCCTTGCTGCTCACCAGCGCCCAGACGATGTCTTCGTAGGCTTCACGTCCGGCTTTCTTTTTCGCATCGGCGTCGGCGGCCTTGGCGACCTTTTTCTCAATGTGTTCCTTCGCGGTGGTGACCTCGCTGGACTCGGCCTGGCGGCTGAAGGCCCAGAGATAAAGTTCGTTGACCTTCGCCTCGTCGTTGCGCTTGTCGTCGGCGGCGAGCAACGCGGCGCGGCCTTTTTCGGCCGTGAGCTTGGCTTGGATGTCCTTCGAGTTCAGCAGATGCAGGCTCTGCGCGAGGCTCGCGTCCTGCGAACGCTCGCACGCGCACGCGCTCGCGGAGTCGGGCCGGCCGAAGACCTGGAGGAAGTAGCTGCTGCTGTTGTAGCTGTTGTCGGGGAGCTGCACGGCGCGTGTGCCGGCTGGGAGGTTCGCCCAGTTCGCCTCGGACTTGGTCACGGTGTTGATGGCGTCGAACAGCACCTCGGCGCTGAGGCGCTTCGGGTAGTAGCGGGAGAAGTTCTGCTTGTCGCCGGCGTTGTGGCTGTTGGGTATCGCGCTGAGTTGATAGGTCGTGCTGGTCACGATGGTGCGCACGAGCTTCTTGAGGTCGAAGCCGGACTCGATGAAGGACTTCGCCAGCGCGTCGAGCAATTCGGGGTTCACCGGCGGATTGGTCTCGCGCATGTCGTCCTCCGGCTCGACGAGGCCGCGGTTGAAGAAGAGCTTCCAGTAGCGGTTCACCAGCGAGTGCGCGAAGAAGGTGTTGTCCTTCTTGCTCAACCAGTCGGCCAGCGACTGGCGCGCGTCCTCGTCGGCGGGAATGTCGAGCGGCTTCTCGCCGAGGCCGGCGGGCTTGAGCGCGGCGTTGTTCTTCTTGTTCGCCATCGTGGGCGCGGTGCGTTTCGTGAAGACGAGTTCCTCGCCGGGCTGTGTGCTGGGCTTGCGGCTGACCTGGCTGAAGAACGCGCCGAAGCTGTAGTAGTCCGCCTGGCTCCACTTCTCATACGGATGGTGATGGCACTGCGCGCACTGGAGGCGCAGTCCGAGGAAAAGCTGCGCGGTGTCTTCGAGCTGGTTCTGCGCCGTCTTCACCTGGCGATACCACGCGACGGGCGGATTCTGTCCGATGTCGCCGGACGCGGCGAGAATCTCCCGCGCGAACTGGTCGTAAGGCTTGTTGCTCGCGAGGCTGTCGCGAATCCACGAGTGAAACGCGAATGTGCCGCGCATATACGGCTCGGTGCGGCCGTTGATGGACGAGCGCTGGTTGCGGAGCAGCGCGCCCCAGAAGTTCGCGAAGTAATCCGCGTAGTCGCCACTGGCCAGCAGGCGGTCCACGAGCGCGTCGCGCTTGGTCGCGGACTTGTCGGCGAGGAAGGCGGTGGTCTCGTCGGCGTTCGGCAGACGGCCCGCGAGGTCCAGTGTCACGCGGCGGATGAACGTCGCGTCGTCGCAGATTTCGCTCGGCGGCAGGCCGATGCGCTTGAGCTTCTTGAAGACCGATTCATCAATGAAATTCCTCGCCATCGGCAGGTGCTGCACCGGCGCGCCCAGCGGCACGGTGGCGCGGAACACGGCGACCTTCGACTGATAGCGCACCATGATCCCCACGTCGCCGGGCTGGCTCGCGAACTTCACGAGACCGCTCGGCTCGGCGGCGGCCATGTCCTTGTCGTTCGCCTCGAAGAGCGCGCCGCGCGTCACGTCCTCGATGTGCCCGTCGGAGTAGCGCGCGATGACCTTGAGCTGCTGCTCGGAGCCGGGCTGCATCGTGCGCTCCTTCGGGAACACCTCGACGCGCACCACCGTCGGATCCTTCTCGCTGCCGTAGGGCATGCCCTGCGCGATCCAGCGTTTGATGAGCGCAAAGTCGAACGAGCTCACATCCCACCGCGTGCCGCCGCCGTGCGGGACGATGCCCGCGCCCTTGAGCAGCAGCAGCGAACTCTCCGGCGCGGCGCTGGAGAGCCGGCGACCGCGCGCTTCCTTCACGAGATACTCGTAATCCTCCGTCGGCTCGAAGCCGAGCAGCGAGAGGCGGAAGCCGTTTTGCCCGCCGCTCTTGCCGTGGCAGCCGCCGCCGTTGCAGCCGGCCTTGGTGAAGATGGGGACGATCTGGTTCGGGAAGTTGATGTCCGGCGTGGCCTTGAAATTTCCAACCGCCACTGTCGCCGTCGCGGTCAGGCCCTCGGGCGATTTCGCGGTGATGGTCGCCGAGCCGTCGCCCAGCGGGACGAGATAGCCGGACTTGTCCACGTCCACGATCTTGAGCGGCTTGACGGTGTAAGTGACCTTGGCGGAGTAGTCGCTCTCCGCGCCGGAAGCGAGCCGCGCGGTGACGAGCAACTGCACGCGCGCGTCCGCGCCGGTGAGCGCGAGCGGCTTGGCCGACTGGTCGGCGGGCTGGGTGAAGAGTTCGAGGCTCACAGCCTTGTCCACGGGCGCGGGCTTGGCGGCAGCGGTCTTGGACGCGGCCTGCGCGGCGGTGGCCAAAGTGAACGTTGTGGCGAGTGCGAATGAGCAGATTAACGCGTGCTTAGTCATAGCTGAATCTCTATTGGCCGACGCGATGAAAAAGGAGCTATTCAAAACAATCCCAAATTCACTGATGGGCGGACGAAGCCGCGCTCGGGGAGAAAACCGGCTTCGCATCCGCCTACTGCCATTTCTGTATTCACACCTGCGGCTGTGATGTTACCTTCACCGCACCATGCCTCCCTCTCTCGACCCGCTCATCGCGGAGCGGTTGCGCGCCTTCGCGCAACGGTGGACGCGCATGGTGTGGCTGCGCGGCCTCTGCGCGGCGGTGGTCACGCTGCTCGTCGCGTTCACCACGGTCGCGTGGCTCGACCGGTTCTTCGTGATGACGGAGGGGACGCGCTGGCTCCTGAGTCTCGGCGGCTACGCGGCGACGGCGCTGATCTTTTGGTTCGCTGCCGGGCGGACGCTGGCGAAGCCGCCGTCCACGCGCGAGCTAGCGGCGCTGATGGAAAAGGCCTGGCCCGGTCTGCGCAGCCATCTCGTCGCGGCGGTGGAACTCGCGGAGAAAAGTGCCGAGGGCAAGAACGACTCGTTTGCTTTTCGGGATCTGGTGCAAGACGGCGTCGCGCGCCGGGTGAAAGACTTGAAGATGGAAGATGTGCTGCCGCGCACGCACGTCGCGGTGTGGACGCGGGCTGCCTTGGCTTGTTTCGCGGTTGTCGCCGGGATGTTTGCGACGCCGTCGCTCGAATTTCCCCGGCAGCTCGCACGAGCATTCGCACCGATGGCGGACATCGAGCGCGTCGCACGCACGAAGATTCGCGTCGTGGAACCCGCTGCCGACACGCGCTGGCTCGCGCAAGGCGACCACCAGGCCATCGTCGTGGAACTCGCCGGCGCAGACACCGGCCGCGCGGAGCTTGAAGTTCTCTCCGCCGACGGCAAGGCCGAGCGTGTGGTGATGACGCCAGGCAGCGGAAGCCAGTTCACTGCGACGGTGCCGGTGGGGCAGGGGGCCTTCGAGTTCCGCGTGCGCGCCGGTGACGCGCTGACCAAGCCCGCGAAGATTGCCACGCGAGCACGCCCGGCAGTCGTGGCCTTCGCGAAGACTTACGAAGCGCCTTCCTACGCACAGTTGCCCGAGCGCCGCGTCGAGGAGGAGCACGGCAACTTGTCCGCGCTCGACGGCAGCGTGGCCGACGTGCGGATGCGCGTGAACCAATCCGTGCGCGCGGGCGAACTCGCCATCGTCGCGGACGGCAAGACGAACCTGATCGCGCTCTCCGCGCCGGAGCCGAACATTGTCCACGCGCGCATTCCGATTCGCGGCGCGGCGACGTATCAGGTGCGGCTGGTTGCGGCGGAGACGGGCCTGGCGAACAAGTTCAGTCCCACGTTTGAAATCCGCGCCGAGCCGGACCTCGCGCCGCGTGTCACGCTCGAGCATCCGCGCAACGACCTCGTCGTCTCGCCGGATGAAGTTGTCATCGTGCGCGGCACGGCGGGCGACGACATCGGTCTCGCCGCCGTCGCGCAACTCTTCCAAGTCAACACCGGCCCGTGGGTGGAAATCCCGCTGACGCTCGCGAACAAAACGAATTCTCCCGTCTCGCACCGCTGGGATTTGCTGCTGCTCGGCCTGTCCGCCGGCGACCGCGTCGTGACGAAGCTCGTGGCCGTTGATCTGCGCGGCACGCGCGTCGAGTCTGCCGTGGCGCAGCTCGTCATCGGTGCGGAGCAGTCCGACTCGACGCGCGCGAAGGCGCTCGCCGCGCGGCAGCAGGTGCAGGAGGCGCTGGACTCGGCGGCGAAGGCGGCGGGCGAATTGCGCAAGGCTTACACGCCCGAGGCCGCGGCGAAGATTCGCGCGGGCGACGACGTGCAGCGGCAGCAAACCGTCGCGGGCGCGGCGGTGGCGCTCGCGGATGCCGAGCGGCAGTTGGAACGCGCGGACAAGCAGCTTGCTGTCGCATTGCGCGAGGCCGGTGCGGGCCGCGAGTCGGCGGAACTGGCGTCGCTGGGCAGCGCGTTGAGCGCGGCACGGCGCGAGCTGCTTCCGCGCGCACAGGCAGATCGCGAGGCGCTCGCGCGCGAGATGCGCGAGACGCCGGAGCGCAGCAACATCACCGAGGCGATGAAGTCCGCACAGCGGCTCGCAGACTTCACGGCGCAGATGGCCGGCAACTTCAACGAACTCGTCGCGGCCGACCAGGCCGACGCATTGGCCGAACGGCTTGACCAGCTCGCGAAGGACCAGCAGCGCGTGCAGCAGACGGCGGCCGGGGCCGGCACGGACCCGAACGCATGGCAGCGCGTCGCGCGTCGCGAGCTGGGCGCGTCGCGCGAGGTGGCGAAGGCCGAGCGGCAAATCGAGGAGCTTAAGCAGCGTGCGTCGAAACAGGTTTCCGACCGGCTTGGCAAAACGCAGGACAGTCTGAGGGCGGCTCGGAACGGAGTCGAAGGGGCGTTGAAGAATCAGGCCGGGCCTGAGCTGGCGTCGCCGACGCGGCAGATGAAGAGCGTCACGGAGCAGGCCGCGAGCGACACGCGGCAGGCGGCGCGGGAGCTGGGCACGCGCGCGGACAAGGCGCGGGGAGAACTCGCAAAGCTCACGGAAAACAGTGCGGAGAAAGTCGCGCGGCTGCGGCGGGATTTGGAGCGGCTGGCCGACGCGGAGAAGAAACTCGCGGATGCGAAGAGAAACGGTGAGGAGGACGCGAAGTTGAAAATGAAAGCCGATGCCGACCGCGAGCGCGCCGAGATGTCATGGCGGGCGGCGATGGAAGAACTTGAAGACCGCGCCAAGGCGGAGGACGCGCGCCGCGACAGCGACCCGCAGTTCGCCGCGCAGCTTGGCCAGGCACGCGACGCGCTCGAAGCGATGCGCGCGGCGGCGGAGGCCGACTGGCAGAACGCGGCGAACCCCGAGCGGCTCGCGCAGATGGAGAAGGCGCTGCGCGGGCTGGAGGCGGGCCGGCAGGTGAGCGAACTCGAGGGCGCGGCAGCGGCGCTGGCGCGGCAGGAACGCTTCGAGGCCGGCGCGGCGGACAGCAACACAAGCCGGCCGCGCGATTGGAATTGGATGGAGAAGCAGACCACCGCCGTGCAGCGCGAGGCGCGGAACGCGGGTCTCGGCGACAAGACGACCAACGCGTTGTCCGAGGCGATGCGCGGGAGCGCGGGACAACAGGTCAGCCGCGAGATGGCGGATCGGCGGAACAGCGCTTCGCGGCCAGCCGCGCCGATGGCGGAGCAGCTCGACCAAGTTGCGGGCCAGATGCAGCGCGCGCAAAGCGAGGCGGCTAAGGCGCAGGCGGACGCGCGGCAGACGTTGTCGCGGACGACTCCAAGCTTGAGCGAACGGCTGCTGGGTTTGTCGCGCGCCGCGTCGGAACTTGAGGCGGAGTTGAAGCGCGCCGCAAACACGGCCACGAGCGAGGTGACGACGAACTTGCACGCGCGGCAGACGACGTTGAACGCGCGTGTCGCTGACGCCGTGAGCGCGATTCGCCGCGACGGGAACGCGCAGGATTTGTCTCAGCCCGCCGGGCGCGAGCGGGCGCGCGACGCGGACGCGGCGGTGGAGATGTTGCGCGAGCCACCGCTGAAGGCGGAGAGCGCGTTGCGCAGCGCGACGGAGACGCGAAGGGCGGCGGCGCGCGCGAAGTCACTAACCGAGGCGGCGCGGAGTGATCGGACGCTCGCGGACAATTTGAAATTGCTGGCGGAGCATTATCGCAATCTCGAAGCCGGGACGCCCGAGGCTTCGCGCATGGCGTTGCGCAAGCAGGAGGACGCGCTGGGAACGCGTGAGAGACAGGACGAGAAATTCAACCAGATGGAACGGCTCCAACGTCTCGCGAGCCTGCCGCCCGACGAGCTGCGGCGCGAGCTGGCGGCGGAGTTGCAGCGCAATCCCGCGATGCGCGACGAGCTGGCGCGGATGTCGCGCGACGCGGTGGGCGAGGCGCGGCAGCGCTTGCAGGAGGCGGCGGAAGCGGAGCGCGCGCTCGCGCGTCAGATGGAGCGCGCGGCAAATCCCGCGCTCGAAGCGGGTGAGCTGTGGGAGCAGTTGCGGCAGCTCGTCGAGGCGATGCGCAGGACGGCGAAGGATGAAATCCCGGCGGTGCAAACGGATGCGGAGAAATTACGTGTGGCCGCGAAGGATGAGTTCGAGCGCGGTGCGAAGGCGATTGGTGAATCGGCGGACAAGGCGCCGGCGCAGACGAACCTGCCGCCCGCGACGGTCGCGCAGCGCATTGTGGAAATGCTGCCGGGCCTGCAGCGCGCGACGAACGAGCTGGCGAAGGCGGAGCGCAAGTTGACGGACGGTGAAAAGAATTTTTCCGACGCGCAGAAAAAATTGGCGGAAGCTCAACGTGACAAGGGCAGGACGACGGAGTGGGCGAGCGTGAGCGGCCGCAGTGGCGCGTTGACCGCGACGACGCAGCGATACCTCGACCGCGCGCGGATGCTGGCAGAGGCGTTCGCGAATGTGGGCAAGACTTCGCCGGAGCAGGCGCTGGCGCGCGCGGCGCAGCAGCAGGGCGAGGTGGCAAATCAGTTGCGCGAGGCCGCGCAGAACTTGCAACGCGCGGGTCGGAATGAGCAGGCGATGGGCGACCAGGCCGGTGCGCAGTCGCTCCAGCAGTCCGCACAGCAGGCGCAGGCCAGCGCGGATCAGGCGGACCGGGCGCGTCGCGCGGCGCAGGACGGACAGCAGGGAGCGGCGGATGCGGGACAGAAGGCAGCGCAGCTCGGGAGCCAGCTTGATCAGCAACGCGCCAGCTTGGAGCAAGCTCAGGGAAATCAGTCAAACAGCCGTCCACAACCGAGTCAGGCGGGCTTCGGACAGGTGAACGCGGCAAGCGGGAGTCAAGAAACCGGGAGCCAGACGGCCGAGAGCGGGAAGGCGGGAGCGAACCAGCCGCAATCGGGTCAACAGGGTTCCGGTCAGAAGATCGGTGAAGCGCAAACTGCGGGGAAGTCCGGTGAGAATTCCGGAGCCCAACAGGGATCAGGTTCAAATAGCGGCCAAAGTCAGACAAGCGCAGAGGCACAGAGCAACCAGAAAGGTTCGAGTCAGCAAAGTGGCGGTCAGCAAGGGGCGGGTCAGTCGGGAAGTCGGAAAGGCAGTCAACAAGAAAGTCAAGGCAGCAGCGGTCAGCAGAGTTCCGCACAGCAAGAGGGCCAGTCTTCGGGCGCGACTTCGGGGCAGCAGGGTGGCAAGAGCGGAGAATCCTCGTCCGGTTCGTCGTCGGGCGCTGACCCGGTTGGGAAAGGCGGATCGGGTCCGGGGGGAGGTCCGAGCTCCGATACTGCGAGCAATGGAGCCGGCGGAGCACCGCCGGGACCAAGTGGACCGGAAGGGAGCCAGGGCGTCGCGACGCCCGGCACGACCGTTCAGGGCCAGGCCATTTCCGCGCCGTCACCGCGTGGGCGAAGCGGCGGGGGGCCCAACAACAATGTGGTCGGCTCAACCGGACAAGCGCAACGATTGAACGGCACTTTCAGCAACGGCCCAATGGGCGGCAATTCCGGGGCGAGTGGACCGCCAGCACCGGGCGCGCAGCGGGTGAACGCGATTGATCTGGATGCCCCGGGGAAATCTCTCAACACCGGGGAGACCGTCATGACACCGGGCCGGAACATCCAGCCGGATGCGCGCTGGCTGGCGCGGGCG
>CAYZJP010000054.1:0-32157 GCA_964478755.1 uncultured Klebsiella sp. | reverse complement strand
GGTGTCAGGATGACCGGATTCATCCCAGCGCATGATGCGGGTCATCACGGCGCTGGTCCCGTTCACCCCCGCCCCTGACCGGAATCAGCGGCGGGTTGGTCGGGGTCCACCACCAGCCGGAAGGGATTCAGCCGGGTCCACCGATGTTTCCATCCCCTCAAAACTTCGCTTTTATCCCGCGAATGGCCGTGCCCATCACCGGCACGTGCTCGAAGAGGCCCGCCGTCGCGTCCCAGAAATCCTGGTGGAAGACGACGCGGCCCTGCGGGTCGAAGCGCATCATCGTGATCCCGATGGTGCGGATGGTCTGGCCGGGGCGGAGCTGCTTGAGGCGCGTGTTCATCACCCAGCGGAAGTAGTAGTTGCCGCCCGACTCCGCCACGTCCACGAACTGCACGGTCACGCTCTCCGCGTTGCGCACGGAAGCGAGGAAGTAATCCTCGATGGCCGCCGCGCCATTGAGTGACTTGAGCGTGTCGTTTAGGTAAGCCTCCGGCGCATACACCTGCCGCGTTTGCTTCCGCACCGAGTCCTCCGTCATCACCGCGAAGAAATCCTTCACGCGTTGCACCGCTGCGCGCTCGTCATCGCTGCCCTTCACGAGGCCCAGCGTGTTGGTGCGGGCCGCGAGCGCTTCTTGGAAGGGCTTGGCCGTGTCCAGCACCACCGGGGTCGTGCGGCACGCGGCGAGCAGCAGGGGAATGAGCAGCAGTCCAATTCGCATGGCCGGAAGCTAAGGCAACCCGCCGCGCAGGCAAGCCCGCGCGAGCGGCTTCGCCAGTCGTCGTGAGGGTTGTTCGAGACGCCGCGCTTTGCTAGTCTCGCTGCCGATGCCCGAACACGACGGACCTTCTGAGCTTTCCGACGCGCCCGGTCCCGCACCGGTGCGGCGGGCGGCGTGGTTGGACTGGCTGCTCGCCGGTTTGCTGGTGCTCGGACTGTTGGCCGGGGCGTTTCTCTTCCTCAGCAACGCGCGTCGCAACGCGGAGCTGGAGCGCGCCTTCTGGGTGGCGGGGCACAAGTCCTTTTCGACACCAGAGCGGCAGGCGGCCTTCCAACAACTGGTCGCCGCAGGCAACAAGGAATGGCGCGGCGCGTATCTGGGCGGGTTGAATTTCGCCGACTTCAAGCTCGCGGGGGTGGACCTGCACGACGGCGACATGGAGGGCAGCAACTTCGCCCGCGCCGCGCTGACACACGCGCGGCTGAGAAACGTGCGGCTCACGCTCGCGGATTTGACCGATGCCGACTTGTCGGAGGCGGATGTCACGGCGTCGAACCTCTTCAAGGCGCATCTGTCGCGCGCGTCGTTCCGGCAGGCCAGTCTGCGCGGCAGCGTGCTGGAGCAGGTGAACGCCACCGACGCGGTGTTCCTCGCCGCCGACCTCGGCGAAGCACAAATGCTCATGGCGAATCTGACCGGCGCGAACTTCACCAGCGCGGACCTCACGGGCGCGAGTCTCGAAGCCGCCGTCCTCCGGCACGCGAACTTGACGTTCACCTTGATGGCCGGCGTGGATTTGAAGGACGCGGACTTCACGGATGCAAACTGGTGGCGCGCCCGCCGGCTCACGTCAGACCAAATCGCGTGGTTGAACAAATCGTTTCCCCCATCGGGCGACGCGCCGTTGGCGCTGCGTCAGGATTACGAGGCGTGGCTCAAGGAAATGGCGGGGCGGAAGTAGAGGGCGCTTGTCTTCGCGGCGCTGTGGCGGAATCCTGTCCGCATGACACCGAATCGCAGACGTTTCCTCGGACAGATCGGCCTCGGCGCGGCGGGGGCAGGCTTGGTTTCCTTCGTCCCGCGTTTTTTCGCCGCCGGGCCCGACGCCGGACAATTGCCGCTCCCACGCAGCACGCCGGAGGCGGAAGGTGTGGCGAGCGCAGGGGTGCTCGCGTTCCTCGACGGCATCGCGCGCGGCAAGCACGAGCTGCACAGCTTCATGCTCGCGCGGCACGGACGCATTGTGGCCGAGGGTTGGTGGACGCCGTATGCTGCGACTTTCAACCACACGATGTATTCTATGAGCAAGAGCTTCACCTCGACGGCGGTGGGCCTCGCCGTTGCGGAAGGCAAACTCACCGTGGACGACCGCGTCGTCTCGTTTTTCCCAAAGGAACTGCCGGAGAAGGTCAGCGAGCACCTCGCCGCGATGCGCGTGAAGGACTTGCTCTCGATGGCGACGGGCAACGAGCAGGAGCCGACGCAGACGGTGGTGAAGTCGGAGAACTGGGTCCGCACTTTCCTCGCACAGCCCATCGCGCACGTGCCGGGCAGCGTGTTCATGTATAACAGCGCTGCCACCTACATGTGCTCGGCCATCGTGCAGCAAGTCACGGGAAAACGCGTGCTGCATTACCTTACGCCGCGTCTCTTCGAGCCGCTGGGCATCACGGGCGCGACATGGGAGACGTGTCCGATGGACCGCGACACCGGCGGTTGGGGCTTGAGCGTGCCGACGGAAGCGCTCGCGAAGTTCGGCCAGCTTTACTTGCAGAAGGGGAAGTGGAACGGCGTGCAGCTCCTGCCCGCCAAGTGGGTCGAGGAGGCGACGACGTTCAAGATTCAACAGCCTGTGCCAGCCAAGCCCAGCCGGCCGAAGGATAAGAACGACTGGCAGCAGGGCTACTGTTATCAATTCTGGCGCTGCCAGCATAATGGCTTTCGAGGCGACGGCGCGTTCGGGCAGTTCACCATCGTGTTGCCGGAGCAGGACGCGGTCATCGCGATGACGGCGGAGGCTTCCAATATGCAAGGCATCCTCGATCTCGTGTGGGAACACCTGCTGCCAACGTTCAAGCCCCTGCCGCTCCCGGCCGACAGGGCAGGGCAGGGGACGTTGCAAAAGACGCTCGCATCGCTGGCGCTCACGATGCCGGAAGGAAAGAAGTCCTCGCCCACCGCCGCGCGCGTGGCTGACAAGACCTTCTCGCTGGAGACCAACGAGCTGGGCCTGCGACGCGCGACGCTGAGTATTCAGCCGGATGGCTTCACGCTGAAGTTCAACGATGCGCACGATGAGCATAGCTTGAGCGGGGGACTCGGGCACTGGCAGCGTGGTGAGACAGCCTTGCCCGGCACGCCGCCGCGCTTGATCTCCGGCGGCGCGTCCAAGCCCGGGACTCCGTTCAAGATAGCCAGTAGCGCCGCATGGGTGGCCGATGACACGCTGGAAATCATGCTCCGCTACTACGAGACGCCGCACCACGATTCGCTGACGTGCCGTTTCGCGGGCGATGAGGTTCAGATCAGTTTCCTCAGCAGTCTCGCCAAGATGAATGCATCACGGAAGGACAAGCGCGCCCCGTTGCGCGGGCGTCTGGCCGGCTGATGAGACGTTTTCACGACCGCTCATGAACCGTCGCCGTTTTGTCACGACTTCACTCCGGGCCGCTTCGCTCGCGGTGGGCACGTCTGCCTTCATTTGCCGGGGCGCGGAGAAAGCAGCGGCATCCGACGCTGTGACCGGCTCTCCTGAAGACGCGCTGGCAGGGGCCGCGCTCGGTCCGTGGCGGCGATTGTTTCTCGACGCGAGTGCCGTCGAGGAGCAACAGGGGCTGACGCGTGAGTTTCATTCGCTGCGGCGGCATCCCTCGAGTCCCGTAGTGCGGCAGGACCAGCCGTGGGAGAGTGGGCGCGCCATCTCCGGGCCTTATGTGTATGGCACCGTGATGCGTGACGCGCAGCGCTTCCGCCTCTGGTATCAGCTCATCCAGCAAGGCAACCACATCGGCTACGCGGAGTCCACGGACGGCCTGCACTGGACGAAACCCGCGCTCGGCTTGATCCAGATCAGCGGCTCGCGGCAGAACAATCTGGTCGTGTCCACCGCAGACCTGGACGTGACGGGCGGCGAGTGTCACAACCCGAGTGTCATCTTTCGGCCCGCTGAGAAGAATCCTGCTGAACGGTTTCTGCTGTTTGGTTTCGATGGCAAGCGGGGTCATCCACGGGTGGCTTTCTCGGGCGATGGATTGCGCTGGCGTTATCCAGCGGCCTCGGCAGAGCAGGGGCTGTTCAGCTCGTCCGATGTGGTGAACTTTTTTTGGGATCCATATCAGGCGCGTTACGCAGCCACCTGGAAAACAAAAAACCGGCGGGGCAGGGCGGTGGGCGTCGCGTGGTCGAAGGACGCGGTGACTTGGACAAAGCCGCTCGATGGCGCGGTGTTCGGCGCGGATGATCTCGACCCCGATGCCACGCAAATCTACGGGATGCCGGCCTTCCCGTATCAGGGGCTTTACGTCGGGATGCCGTGGATTTACCACGCTCGGTATTTCAAGGACGGCCCTTACAGCGTGGAGAAACTGCACGAGGCGCAGCAGGACTCGTCGCGCCACATGGACGTTCAACTCGCCTGGAGTTGGGATCTCATCAACTGGACGCGTCCGCCGCAACGCGCGCCGCTGCTCAATTGCGGCAAGGCGGGCGCGTTCGATTCTGGCATGGTGTTCACCGCGCGCGCGCCAGTCGTCGTGGGCGATGAACTTTGGTTTTACTACGGTGGAGCCGACGCCGTGCATGACGAGAAACGGGTCCACGCCGCCATCGGGCTGGCGACGTTGCGGCTTGACGGCTTCTGCTCGCTGCGCGCAGGGAGCGAAGAGGGTTCGTTCATCTCGCGGCGCGAGTCGTTGCGCGAACCGGCCGTGACCATCAACGCGCGCACCGCTCCGAATGGTTCCGTCACGGTGGAAATCCTCAACCGTCAGAATCAAGTGGTGCCCGGCTTCAGTCGCGCAGAATGCCAATCGTTCAAGGGCGACGCGGTGCGGCACGCGCTGAAATGGAACTCGACCCGTCTGCCGGCGGGCATAAGTGAGATCAAGTTCCGCTTCTGGCTTCGCGATGCTGACTTGTTCTCTTACGTGCCTGGCGATGTGTCTGCGTAAAGCGTGTCCGGTCGCGCCAAGGCCCGTTTGCAGGGCAGGGCAGGGGATCACCGCCGGACAGAGCCGCTGAATGAGCGCCGCCCGCCGCCGGTCTGACTGCCATCATGCACCGTCCGCTGTTCTCGCCGCATTTGAGCCGGCGCGCGTTCATCACCGCGTCCACGACAGGTCTGGCGGGCCTGACCTTCGGCCGTTCAGCGTTCGGTTCGGAGACGGTTGCACCGCGCAGCCGGCCCGCGAAATCCACGATCCTTTTTTTCCTCTGCGGCGGTTCGTCGCACATTGACATGTGGGACATGAAGCCCGACGCGCCGGCCGAATATCGCGGCGAGTTCCAGCCCATCCGCACATCCGTGCCGGAGCTGCGCATCTGCGAGCATCTGCCGCTGACGGCGAAGCAGGGACATCACCTCGCGGTCGTCAACGGCCTCACCGACTTCGGCCGCGCCACGGGCGACCACCACGCCGGCTATTACTACAACCTCACCGGCCATGCGCCCGACGAAACCTTTCGTCGCGAGGGCAATGATCGCCGACCTTACCCGACCGACTGGCCTTCGATGGGCTGCGTCATCGGCTCGCGCCGTCCGCCGCATCCGAAACTGCCGCAGGTCGTCACGCTGCCGTTCAAGCCGAGCAAGGCGCCTTACACGCGGCCGGGACAATTCGCCGGGCGGCTCGGAATGGAGTTTGACCCGTTCTTTGTCGCCGGCAACCGCGAGCAGCCGCTGCGCTTCACCGCGCCCACACTCACGCTCGACGCCAGCATGACTCCTGGCCGCATGGGCGACCGACGGGCATTGCTCGACGCGGTGAACTCCGCGCGCCGCGAACTGGACCACGAGGCGGTCGTCAATAATTACGTCCGTCAGCAGGAGAAAGCTTTCTCCCTCCTCGCGTCCAGTGCGACGGCGGGTGCGTTTGACATTGCGACGGAAAAACCTTCGACCCTTGAGCGCTACGGCAAAACGATCAACGGCACGAGCCTGGTCATGGCGCGGCGGCTCGTGGAGGCCGGCGTTCCGTTCGTGACCGTGTTCTGGGCCGAGGACGACGAGCTCGTTTCCAAGAAATGCCTCAGCGGCGGCGGTTGGGACACGCACGGGAACAACTTCAGTTGCCTCAAGGAAAATCTCCTGCCGGAGTTCGACCGCTGTTACTCGGCGCTCATCGAGGACTTGCACCAACGCGGCCTGCTGGACTCGACGCTCTTGCTGCTCACCAGCGAGATGGGCCGCAAGCCCAAGGTCGGCGACCCGCGCTCGCGCGGCAAAGTCGCCGCCGGCCGCGATCACTGGACGGCGTGCATGAGCGTCGTGCTCGCTGGCGGCGGCATCCGGGGCGGCCAGGTTTATGGGAAGACGGATGTCCGGGCCGAGTATCCGGCGGAGAATCCCGTCGGCCCCGAGGACATCGCGAAGACGGTCTATCACGCGATGGGCATCACGAACCTCGAAGCCACCGACCTCCAAGGCCGGCCCTACAATTTGCTGGAAGAAGGCCGACCACTCGCAACGTTGTTTGGATGATCACAATGTTGGAAGGGCAAAGTGAGGCCTTTTTTCGGCATTTAATACAGAACATAACATACATTGTGCAACGATTGCCTCTTGGTGGGCGAAGAACGTCCGGGCCTCCTGGGTGCGAACTGCCGGACGGGAAAACACAGACACCATGCGGGTTTCGCGGGAGGGTGTCCGGCTTCAGCGGGAGCCGGTGCGGAGGCTTACTTTTTCTTCGCGGCGTCAGGTTTCGTCGGCGGCTTCGCCTTCTCCGGCAACGACAGCTTCGCGCGGAGCGCCTGCTGGAATTCCTTGAAGTTCATGTCCACCGTCGCGAAGCCGTCCTTGCGCGGGGATTTTGCGAGCAGCTTCTCCAGCCGCGCCATGCGCTTAGGCGTGGCGGGGTGCGTGCTGAGGAAATTCAACGCGTCGAGCGCCTCGCCGCCGGGAAGCTGCTCGCGCACCTTTTCCTCCTCGCGGCGCATCTTGTCGAAGAACGTGATCATGCCGCGCGGGTTGAGCTTCGCGGCTTCGAGGTAGCGGAAGCCCTGCTCGTCCGCCTCGCGCTCGAAGTCGCGGGAGAATTTCTGGGTGAGGAGGAACGGCGCGTTGTTCGCCAGCACGGCGAGCAGCCCGGTCGCGTCGCCGAGAAACGCCTGCACCACCGCGAAAAGGCCCACGCCCTGGATCATGGCGCGCATCCCGTGCTGGTGCGTGACGTGCGACAGCTCGTGTCCAAGGACGCCGAGGACTTCCTCGGGCGAGTCCGCCGCGAGAAGCAGGCCGCTGTGGATGGCGACGTTGCCGCCCGGCAGCGCGAAGGCGTTGAGCGTGGCGTCCTCGACGATGTGGAGCTGGAACGCGCCGCGTTCCTGCGGCACGACGGCGAGGAGCGGCTTGGCGAGCAGTTCGAGCTGGCGCTGCACGGCGTCGTCGGTGATGAGCTTGTGGCTGAGGGTGACTTGCTTGAAGGCGGTGTCGCCGAGCTGCTTTTCCCATTCGGCGGGCACCTGGCGGGCGATGGCCTTGACCATCGGGTCTTTCGCCAGCCACACACCGGCGACGGCCCCGATGAGGAGCGCGAGGATGCCAAAGGTGACGCAACGCGCGAAGAGCTTGCGGCGGCGGATGCGGTCGCGCGCGCGGCCCAGGACGCGGTTCTGCGCGAAGGCCGGGTGCTCCAACACCGCGTGGTCGGCGGTGAAGGCGGAGACGTTCGGGAAGCGCGGGTGCGCGAAGAAGACGAGCCGGTCGCTGGCCCCGCCAAGGTTCACCTGCAGGTCGTCGAGCGGCAGTTCAAAGGAACCCGTCTCCCCCTCGAAGCGCACCGCTGCCGGGCCGATGTGCACTGTGCCCGCCGCGCGGCGCGTCCCGAACTGCGGATGAAACGCGCCGCCTTCGAAGGTGTCTTGGACGGGGCCGGTGGCCATGGCTGCAAAGTGAACCGGCAGGCGGGTTCGCGCCAGCGCGGATCAATCCGCGAAGGCTAGCCAACAAATCAGCCCGAGGTTTGCGGGGGGGATGAGCATCAGCAAGCCAAGCGGGCCGGGCTTGCCGCGGGCTTCGCACAGTTTCCAGAACAGATAAACCAACGCTGGAATCTGAATGATCGGGATGATTAACAGCACGATCATCCACACTGGGAGTTTCGCCGCATTGAGTTGGGGAACGAGGTTGAGGATGGGAATCCAGATCAGCACGCCCGGCTCGTGTCCGGCCTTTTCGCAGATGCGTTTCAGACAGAAGCAAACGAAAACCCAGACCACGAGGCAGACTGAGAGGACGAACAGCAGCGCGACGATGCCGATGCCGGCAGCGGCGGCGGCCTTCACACTGGAGGCCTCGCTGCTTTGCGCAAGGAGATCGAACACGGGACCGTCGGGGAGGGGATGCAAGGAGGTCATGGCAGGAGTTGGGTAATTGCAGCGGGCATTTGGTTTGCGGAACTGACGCAGATTGAAAGAGCGACTCAGGAGATTCAATTCCTAACTTGGAGTCCGAACCACAACCGTCGCTTCAGCACACTGCTCCCCTGCCCTGCCCTTGCTGCCGCTTGCATTCCGCCGCCGCGAACGTCTAAGTTTCCGCCCCTTATGACAAAGACGCTTCTCGTCCGTTTGCTGGCAGCCACCATCGGGCTGCTGGTCAGCACCGCCGGTTTCAGCGCGGAGATTCCCAAGGACAAGTCCGGTGGCACTGCGCGCAATGCCATCAACCCCGGCGAGGCCACGCGCGAGGCCGAGCTGGCCGCGAAGAAGTTCAAGCTCGCCCCCGGCCTCAAGGTGGACCTCTGGGCCGCCGAGCCGCAGCTCGCGAATCCCGTGTGCTTCTGCATTGATGAGCACGGGCGTATTTACGTCGCCGAGACGCATCGTTTGCACCAAGGCGTGACAGACATTCGCGGTCACATGAACTGGCTCGATGAAGAGCTGGCGGCCAAGAGCACCGATGACCTGCGGGCGCTCTTTGCACGCTACAAATACGACGGCAAGACGAACATCTCCGAGCGCGTCACGCTCATCGAGGACGCCACCGGCAGCGGGCGCGCGTCGCACTACACCACGTTCGCCGACGGCATTTTCAATTCCAACGTGGACGGCATCGGTGCCGGCCTGCTGGCGCGGCGCGGGAATGTTTACTTCGCCAACATCCCGAATCTTTGGCTGCTGCGTGACAATGACGGCGATGGTCAGACCGACGGCGCGAAAGACGTGCGCAAGCCGCTCTTCACCGGCTTCGGCGTGCGCGTGGGTTTCCTCGGCCACGACCTGCACGGCCTCCGCCTTGGGCCGGACGGCAAGCTCTACTTCAGCATCGGCGATCGCGGGGCGAACGTGAAATCGCTCGAGGGCAAGACCGTTGCGAACACGGAGATGGGCGTGATTTACCGCTGCAACCAGGATGGCTCGGACTTGGAAATTTTTCATCACGGCCTGCGCAACCCGCAGGAGCTGGCCTTCGATGAGTTCGGCAATCTCTTCACTGGCGACAACAACTCCGACGGTGGCGACCCCGCGCGCTGGGTCTATGCGGTCGAGGGTGGCGACAGCGGGTGGCGCGTGGGCTGGCAGTTCATCGAGAGCGCGCCTTGGACGCAGCGGCGCGGCCCGTGGCTGGGCGAACGGCTCTGTTACCCGGAAGATCGTGCCGCGCACATCCTGCCACCCATCGCGAACATCGCCAACGGCCCCAGCGGCACGGCCTATTATCCCGGCACAGGATTGCCCGCGAAATACGATGGGCATTTCCTGCTCTGCGACTTCAAGGGGGCCAGCTCCGCCAGCGGCATCTGGAGCTTCAAGATGCAGCCCAAGGGCGCGAGCTTCGAGTTGGTCGAACGCGAGCAGTTCATCTGGAACGCGCTCGCGACCGACGTGGACTTCGGCTACGACGGCCATGTCTATTTCTCCGACTGGATCGAGGGCTGGGGCATGACCGGCAAGGGTCGGCTCTACCGCATTGCCGACCCGACCACGGTAAGGGACGCAGACGAAGTGAGGACCATTTTCGCCGGCGATTTCACGAAGCGCTCCGTCGCGGAACTCAAGGGGCTGCTCGCACATCGAGACATGCGCGTGCGACAAGAAGCGCAATTCACGCTCGTCGAGAAAGGTGCGGACGGCCAGCTCGCGCTCGCCGAGACTGCGACGAAAGGAAATTCCCTGGTCGCGCGCCTGCACGGCGTTTGGGGACTGGGACAGATCGCGGCAAACAAAACTCAAGGCGCAAAGTTCAAGGGTCAAAGTCTGGCCGCGCTTCGGCCCTTGCTCACCGATGGCGAGGCGGAGGTCCGTGCGCAGGCCGCGAAGGTGCTGGGCGATGCACACGATGGCGCAGCAGGTGCAGCCCTCACGACGTTGTTGACCGATCCCAACACCCGCGTCCGCCATCTCGCGGCGATAGCTCTCGGCAAGATTCGCGTGCCCGCCGCCGCGCCTGCGCTGGTGAAGCTCCTCGCCGACAACTCCGACGCGGACGCTGTCGTTCGTCATTCCGGCGTGTTTGGCCTGCTCGGTTGCGCCGACACGCAGACCATCATCTCACTCAAGACGCACGCGTCCGCCTCCGTCCGGCTTGCCGCCGTGGTGGCGCTCCGCCGGCTAGAGCGCACCGAAGTCAGCCATTTCCTTGCCGACGCTGAGCCGCGAGTCGTGCTCGAAGCCGCGCGTGCCATCAGCGAAGTTCCCATCGCCCCTGCCCTGGCTGCGCTCGCCGCGTTGAAGCCTGATCTTGCAAAATTCAGCGACTACCAGAAGCCCGCCCTGCTCCGCCGTATTGTCAGCGCGAACAATCACGTCGGCGACGCCGCCTCCGCCGCCCGCCTCGCGTCGCTCGCCAGCGCATCCGCCGTGCCCGACGCGATCCGCGCCGAGGCGCTGGATTTGCTCGCCGGCTGGGCCAAACCGTCGGGCCGCGACCGCATCACCGGCCTGTGGCGTCCCCTGCCCTCCCGCGACGCGAAAATTTCCGCCGCCGCCGTGCGGCCGGTGCTCGCCGATGCGCTCCACACGGGAGCGACGCCCGTGCGGCTTGCCGCTGTGAAGGCGGCGACGCTGCTTGAAGTGGCCGATGTAAATCCAGTTTTGTTCGAGCTGGTCACGGACGCGAAGGCCGACACCGGCGTCCGCGTCGGCGCATTGAACCGCCTCGCCACCGCCAAGGATGCGAAACTTTCCGAAGCACTGGACGCCGCCGCGAAGGACAAGGCCGAGCCGCTTCGGGTCGCCGCCACGTCCATCCGCGCCAAAAACTCGAAGGGCAGCGCCGTCGGGCCTTTGTTGGCAATTCTCAAACACGGCACGACGGGCGAGCAGCAGAACGCCATCGTCACACTTGGTGGCCTCGCCGGTGCGGAGGCCGACGGCGTGATTGCCTCGCTCGTGACCGAGTTGGTGAATGGAAAACTGGCGCCGGAGTTGCAACTGGAGTTGCTCGAAGCCGCGGAGAAGCGCCCGGACGCGAAGGTCAAGGCTGGTCTCGAACAATGGAAATCGCAACGCAAGGCTGACGATCTGCTGTGGAGCTATCGTTCCGCGCTCGCCGGTGGCAACGCGGAATCTGGTCGGAAGATTTTCCTCGAACGCGTCGAAGCTTCCTGCGTGCGCTGTCACAAAGTCGGCTCGGAGGGCGGCGAGGTCGGCCCGGTGCTCGACGGCATCGCCGGGAAGCAGACACGCGAGTATCTGCTGGAGTCGCTCGTCGTGCCGAACGCGAAGATCGCGCCGGGATTCGAGAGCCTGCTGATTGTTTTGAAGGACGGTCGGAGTTTCGCCGGCGTCGTCAAGCCGAGCGGGCCGGACGAAATCATCATCAACTCACCCGAGGACGGCATCCAAAAGTTCAAGAAGGCGGACATCGCAAAGGTGCAGAAAGGCCAGTCCGCAATGCCTGACACGATGGTGCAAGTCCTCTCCAAGCGCGACATCCGCGACCTCGTGGAATTCCTCGGATCGCTTAAGTGACTATATCCCTCGCTTCGCCTGTCGCGTCTTGACCTTCGCGATGTAAGCGACGGCGTCAGGCGTCTGGCAGCCGGTGTCGCCGTGATCCACCTCCACTTTGCCGATGCGTTTCGCGGCGGCGACGGCCAGCTTCTCCAGTTTCACGTTCCGCACGCCGATGGCGATGAGCGCGCCATTCATCGAGTAGCGCACATGGTTCCGCTCCCCGCGGATGTCGCGTTCGATGGTCTTGAGCAGGGCGGAAAACTTCGCATCCGACAGGTCGGAGTTCGTCGCCAGTTCGACAACGACATCCCATCCCGCAACTGCGACGAACTCGCGTCCGTCCTTGCACCACTTCGCCGCCACGGCTTCTGCTGGCGCAGCGCACGCGGCGAACTTCGCGAGCGCGCCCGCGATGGCACGGTTGTCGCAGTCCGACACCCATGCGTTGAGCAGCGCTGCGTCGGCCTGCTGCGGGTCGGCGATCATCGTGGCAAGGACGCGTGCATCGTGGACATCCGAATCCCACAGACCAATCGCAAGCGCATGGTCGCGCTTGATCTGCCGCGTGAGCCTGCCAATCACGGCGTAGCTGACACCGAACATCTTTGGCCCGACTCCGTGGCGGGCGTAGGTTTTACGCGTCTGCGCCGAGCCGGCGGCTTCAAGTTGCTGAAGGGTTTGAGCGAGCGTCATGGTGGTGGATTAGATTTTTTCGATTAAACGGAATCGCGTTTCGAATTCAAGCCGGTCCGCCAAATTATTTTTCCGTCGGACGAACTGAATCTCGACAACCGGTCGTCTGTCCGCGACTGTGTCGCCGGCCAAAACAACCGATGCGCACCGGGCAAGAACTGATCAAAGCCACCAGACCCTACACCCAGGAAGATCGCGCCCGCAGTTGGTGGTGCTTCCTCTCGACGGCGGCACTCCTGCTCGCCACCCTCGCGGGAACGATTTGGAATCACTCCCTGGTCGGCCGGCTGGCGTGCAGCGTTTTCGCCGGCTTGCTCATCCTCCGGTTGTTTGTGATTTACCACGACCAGCAGCACCACGCCATCCTGCCCAAATCCCTGCTCGCAGAAGTGCTGATGCGAGTGTTCGGCATCCTGGCATTGAGCGCCAGCAGCGTCTGGCGGAGTTCCCACAACCACCACCACAACCACAACTCCAAGCTCCGGGGTTCGCACATCGGGTCGTTCCCCATCATGACGAAGGATCATTTCCTCCGCACCACGCCGGCCAAACGCTTCTGGTATCTTTTTGCGCGGCATCCGCTGGTCATCTTGTTCGGCTACGTCTTCGTCTTCATGGTCGGCATGTGCATCAATCCGTTCATCAACAACCCCCGCAAACACTACGACTGCCTCATCGCGCTGCTGTTGCATGTCGGCATCGGCGTGCTGCTCTACGTCAATTTCGGCTGGCAGACATTGTTGCTGGCCCAGACGGTGCCGCATCTCATCACCTTCGCCCTCGGTTCCTACCTGTTCTACGCGCAGCATAATTTCCCCGGCGTCTCCTTCAAGGACAACGCCGGCTGGACCTACGAGAAGGCCGCGCTGGAATCCTCCAGTTACTTGCGCACCAGCCGGCTCATGGCGTGGTTCACGGCCAACATCGGCTACCACCATATCCACCACTTGAACGCCCGCATTCCGTTCTACCGTCTGCCAGAAGTCCTGCGCGAAATGCCCGAACTGCAAACGGCCAAGACCACTTCCCTGCACCCGTTGGAAATCCTCCGCTGCCTCCGGCTCAAGGTCTGGGATGTCGAAAACCAGCAGATGATCGCCCTCCCCCGCCTGTCCTGAGCGGCACGGTTGACCTTGACGAACGCTCTCCACAAGAGACGATGCGCCATGCGCCTCGCCGTTGTCTTCCTTGCCGTCCTGCTCCTCTCTTCGCTTCCGTCCCGCGCCGCCGACGCGCTTGGCGACTACGTCCGCAAGCCAGACAATTCCTTCGCGTGGAAGCTGGCTGAGAAACGCGACATGGACGGCTTCACCGCCACGCGACTTGAACTAACCTCGCAGACTTGGCGCGGACTTGTCTGGCAGCACCAGATGCTCGTCGTGCGCCCGACGCAAGTGCGGAACAAGGACATCGCCTTTCTTTTCATCACCGGCGATGGCGACGTGAACAAGCTGTTCAATCTCCTCAAGACCATGGCCGAGCGCGGCGGGGCCATTGCCGCCGCCGTTAACAGAGTCCCCAATCAACCGCTCTACGACGGGCGCAGGGAGGACGCGCTCATCGCCTACACTTACGACCAGTTCCTCAAGACCGGCGACCGCGAATGGCCCCTGCTCTTTCCGATGACCAAGTCCGCCGTGCGCGCTATGGATGCGGTGCAGGCCTTCGCGGGCGACGGTGGCGGCGCGAAGCCCGCGCGTTTCGTAGTCGCGGGCGCATCCAAACGCGGCTGGACCACCTGGCTCACCGCTGCTGCGGACACGCGTGTCGCCGGTATCGCACCGATGGTCATCGACATGCTGAACATGAAGGCGCAGACGGAGTGGGCGCAGCAAGTCTATGGCAAGCAGAGCCACAAAATCCACGACTACACGGACCTAAACCTCATTGACCGCATGGATGACCCGCGCATGGTGGAACTCCGTTCCTGGGTGGACCCCTACAGCTACCGCACGCGCTACACGATCCCCAAACTCCTGCTGCTCGGCACCAACGACCCTTATTGGACTGTGGACTCGCTGCGGCATTACTGGAACGACCTGCCCGAGCCGAAGCTCGTCTTCCAGACGCCCAATGCCGGCCACGACCTCGCCGGCGGCAAGGACGCGACGCAGACGATGGCCGCATTCTTCCAGATGATCGCCGACAACGAAGAGTTGCCGAAGGTCTCGTGGACGCGGACGGACGCGGACTCGCCGACCTTGGAAGTTTCCGTTACGCCTGCCGCGAAGACCTTCCGTCTATGGACCGCCAGTTCGCCCGACCGCGACTTGCGCAACGACCGCTGGAGCAGCGTGGAAGTCCCTTCGAATCCCGGACGCAAGGCCGCCGCCAAGATTGACCGTCCGTCAGAGGGTTTCCGCGCCTACCTCATGGAAGCGGAGTTCATCACCAAGACCGGCCACACTTACAAACTTTCCACCGAAGCCCGCGTGACACCTGACACGGTGCCGCACAAGTAGCGTCGCGCCCAACACCAATCCGCCCGTTTCCGGTTGAGTATCCCTGCCTGGGGCAGATCAGGGCACGAAACCCTCGCGTTGACGATACTTGAACCACTGGGCGTCCACCGCGCTTGCCGTGACCGGCACCTGCACTGAGCTGCTGAGTGTCACCTGCGTCCAGCGGTGATTCTCCGCATGGCCGTCGGCGAAACTCATGGCGCTTCCGCCGTTGTGCAACGCGGAAGGCTTGTTGCCAAAAGTCGAATTGCTCGCGCTGCCGGGCGTGTCAATCGTGTTCAAGATGACGGCATCGTCAATCGTGTTCGGATCTTCCTCGGTGAAGACCATGAGGTCGGAGGTTTTGCCCATTTCCGTGATGCGGTTGTAAGGCGTCAACCCGGAGTTTCCCAGCGCGAGCGTCAACCCGGTGAAACGCCAGCCGTTCATGAAGCCGTTCATCGCCATGCTGCGCACCCGGGGACCGGGCGTGCCCGCCAGTTGCACCTTGTCGGTCGGACACTTGAAGATGCCGGGATTGCCGGCCTGTCGTCCCATGAGGGCGTTCATGAAGAAGCTGGTGTTGGTCACGCTCTCCTGCACGTAGTTGGCCCCCGGTTTCATCCACCCAACGCACCAGGTGTCGTTGGTTTCGGGAAGCGACGGCCAGGTTCCGCCATAGTTCACGTTGCGGACCATGCGCTCGTCCTGATCGCTCGAATAAAGTGCCCAGGCGAGTTGAAGCTGCTTGTTGTTGTTCAGACACTGGGCGCCCTGGGCCTTGGCCTTGGCCTTCGCCAGCGCCGGCAACAGCATCCCGGCGAGAATCGCGATGATGGCGATGACCACCAGCAGTTCAATCAGTGTGAAACCGCCGGCACAGTGGGGTCGTTGTGGTGGCGGGGTGGGGAGCAACTTCATGGGCGGGGTTTTGGTTGTGGTTGATGCAACCGCATCCGCGAAGGTCGCCGAGGTTTGGCAACACGCCGGTAATGCGCGAGTCAGAAATCGGATTGCCTTCACGGGTGGCTGCATGTTGAATTCCTACCATCGCCGCCGCTGCCGCGCTTCCAATATCGTGACGCGAACGATTTTGAACAACCGACCGAGGCTCGTCGCATCAAAATGGACACCCTGCCCGGAGAGAAACTGAGCCTGCCGCTCGTCGCGGAGGTCGGAGCCACGCGCAGCCACGTGGCGCGCAGCGTCACCTGGCACGCACACCCCGGCGGCCAGTTGATTTTCCTGCTGCGTGGCACCACGGCCTATGAGTTCAAGCAGCGGCACCGCGCGGAGGTGGAGGTGCCCGGCGGCCATTTCCTCATCATCCCGGCCGGCGTCTCCCATCGGGGTGCGCCGGACATGAGGCCACCGTGCATCCTCTTCCACATAGTGCTCGATGAAAAATCCGGGGAAAATTGCCGTAACACAACCTTCACGCCGGAGGAATGGCGGTGGCTTCAGCGGCAGTTCCAGCGCGCGCACTTGTCTGTCCACCCGTTCAGCACGGAGATTCAGCGCCTTGCCGAAAAGCTGGTGCGGACGGTTCCGGAGTTTTGCGCGCGTCCTGTCGGGCGGCTGGCGCGGGCGCGGCTCCGCGCGTGGGTGTGTGAAATCCTTCTCGAATCCGCCGCGCAGCTCAACCAGGCCACCAAGTCCGAGCCGGACAACGTGGTGCAGGCCGCTGAGGCGCATCTCCGCAAGCGGCTGGACGAAAAGGTCCGCATGTCCGAGGTGGCGCGCGAACTGGGTGTGACGCGGGCGCGGCTCTTCGAGCAGTTCAAGCGCGGCACGGGCATGACCCCGAACGATTTCCTCCTGCGAGCGCGCGTCGAAAAGGCGAGAGAGTTAATGGCCGACCAGCGGAAGTCCGTGACCGAGGTCGCCTTCGCGGCGGGGTTCAGCTCCAGCCAGTATTTCAGCACCGTGTTCCGCCGCTATACGGGGCAAACGCCGGGCGAATATCGGCAGTCACTGGCGCGTGCGGCTGGCTGACAGTTCACTTCCCTGTCGCCAGCCAGCGCGCGGCCTCCTCCACCCAGCCGGTGTTCCAGTGGTGCTTGCGCTGCGGGCCATCCCGGTAGGCGTGCGGTATTTTCAACTCTTCCATCAGCGCGTGCGCCTGCTGCGTGGGCGTGCGGAAGTTGTCGTAGCCCATGAGCAGCAGCCGAGGCTCAGGTCCGAGGGACTGGCCATGCTGACGCAACAGTGTCGGGATGCGATGGCGCTCGAAATTCTCCTGCGTGCCGGCAATCGCTGCCATCCCGTAAAGTCCGCGCTCCATCATCATCGGCGAATCCCACGCGGCGGCCTTGCCGAACACATCTGAGTTGCGCAGCAGCAAACTCCACGCGCCCCAGCCGGACTTGCTGAAGCCGAGCAGCAGCCGGGCGTCGCGCTCGGCGCGGGCCGGATACGTGCGCTCGATGAACGGAACGACGACTTTTAGAAAAAAGGTCGCCCGCCGGATGGCCGGGACAATCGGGTGGTCGCCATACCACGGCACAAGGCTGAAGGTCGGATAGGCGCAGATCACGTTTAGTTTGTTGGCGAGGTCGAGTTTCGCGGCTTCGGCCAGAGGGTCACCCCAGCGTTGTTCATCTTTCGCCTCGACGGGCAGCAGGTAGAGCACGGAAAGGCGCGTGACGGGCGCGATCTTATCCGGCACGCGGATGTAAATCTTGGTCGTGCCAGCTTGGAACTCGGACTGGACAGTGTGGACGACGAAGCCGTTGGTCGCGGCCACGGCGGTGGAAATCACCGGCTCGGCGGCGCGGACGGGGGAGCAAAGCAGGAAAACGAGGAAGAAAGTAACACATCCAACGTTCAACGTCCAACGCTCAACATTCAACGGGCACGGCGTGCGCACGTTTGAACGTCGGATGTTGGACGTTGAGCGTTGAACGTTTGGCCGGTCTTCCTTCACAGCGCCGGGTTGCGTGGAAACTTCACGAGTGGCAACCGTGCGCCGCGATGCAGGCTGCGGTCGGCACGAACACTCTCCGGCGGGAGGAAGATTCCGCCCAACGCGGCCGCTGCGGACGCAGTCACGAGATCGTCCTGGTCAATGCCGTCGCCGCTGACGCCCACCGCGCCGATGAGCACGCCGCCGCGATAGAGCGGCATGGAGCCGGCAAAGATGGTCATACCGTTGGGCAGGTTTGGGTTCACTGCGATGGAGGTGGTGAAGGCCGCGCCATTGAGCGTGTTGACGGCGGCCACCGCCGGAATGGTGATGATGGAAAAGCGCTCCTGCAAACCGAGGAAAATGCCGGGCGTCGTGCCGCCGATGCCCGGCGGATACGTTCCTTGCGCCATGAAACCCACGGTGCGCGCCGTGAACGCGCGCGTGTCGGTGCTGAAGAAAATCGCCGTGCGTGCCTTCTGCACCGCCACATCCCAACTGAACCGCGTCGTGTCGGGCGAGGTGCAGAACGTGCCGAGACAGACCGGCGCGACCCCGACGGCATTCGGGTTGTTGACTACCGAGACGAACACTTGGGCCGGCACGCCACGCGGAAGCCGGATGCCCGCGCGCGTGGTGCGAGCGCGGTTTGCGCCGGCGGTGAGAATGGCCGTGACTTCCGCCGCTGAGAGCCGCGCGGTGCCGCCGGGCAGTGCGACGACGCTTGGATCGGCGGTGATGGGCTGGCGAATCTGTCCGGTAACACCACCCATCGTCGCGACCACGTAGGGCAGCGGAGCAGCGGGACTCCCGGTCGGAGCGAAACCGGCCGCCGCTGCGCCGATGCCGCCGAGCGGCGTCACGACGCCCGGCGAAGTCGTGCTCGCGACGTAAGGCAACGCGATGCCGTCAATGAAGACCTTGGTCGCGAGAATTCTTCCGGCAGGCTCGAACCCAACTTGTCCCGCGAGCGCCACATCCTCGTCCACTTTCGCTGCGATGACGGTCGAGGGCGAAATATTGAGCGGGCTGTCATCGCCATCACCCGCGACGCCAACCCCACCGACGAGCACGCCGCCCTTGTAGAGCGGCACACCGCCGGCCGTGCCGGCGAGTCCGCCGGTGAGTGGCGTGGGGATTTGCGTGAGCGGCGCGGCGGGCGTCGCGGTCAGCGCGAGCAGTCCGGCTTCGGCAGGCAGCTTGTATTTGTTAATGTCGGAGAAGGAGAGCTGTGAGAAGTTCACGCCCACCAGCGGGCCGGGCGGCTTGTTGTTCACGCCGGGCGGGAAGTTTTGCTGCACAATCATCGCCGCCGTGCGCGAGGTGAACGCGTTTTGCGAACTGCTCAGAAACGCAGCCGCACCGGCCTTGGCGATGGCGTTGGCCTGAATCGCCGCTGCTGGGGCCGCGCCGTTCACACTCCAGACTCCCAGCACGAAACCCTCGCGGTCCATCACCGCGACGACGCTGGCCGGTGAGACTACAGCCGCGCGTGACACGGCTTGCGCTAGCACCGTGGTCACATCCGCGAGCGTCATCTGCGCGCGGGCGGGCGGCACGAGCAGGAGGATTCCCAGGATGAGCGCGACGGACTTCAAGCGCGGCAAGTTGTGGAAAATATGACGCGAGGCGGCAAGCAAATTGACGGAAGCTTTACACTTCGCTTACACGCGCGGGCTTGCATTTCGCGCGGCGTCTCGCGTTTCATTGCGGCGGATGCCGGCGTCACTTCACGGAAAGAAGTTTCCGCTTTTACGCGGTCTGCTCCGGTCCGCCGTGCCCGGCGTGGCGGTGAGCCTTGCGTGTGCGTCCGCACAAAGCGAGGAGCCAATGAAGCCAGCGTCTCGGCTGGCTCAACGGCCCGCGAAATCCAAGTCCACGTCCGCTGTTCAACCCTCCCCGGCTCCGCTCTCGCCCGAGGAAGAGTCCGACCGCGAGCGCGACCGCCTCAAGCCTCTCCAAGGAATCACCTCCGGCCCGCCGCCTGCCGCGCCGAGCGGGTTCAGCCCAGAGCCGGACAAACGATTCCTTCCGTTCCCCGTATCGCTGCTCTTCCCGCCGCTGGAGGAAAAACTCGTGCCGCGCGTCACCTTGAGCGGCGGGACGCCGCCCGCCGCGCCGGGCAAGTTCAATCCCGACCCGCGCACCGGGCCGGTTTGGCCGCGTGAATTGTTCGAGGAATCGCCGGGCTTGCAGCTTAAAGTCACTTACACGCCGCCGCCACCGCCGAAAGCCCCGCCGCAGTTCAACCCCGATCCCGGCGCCAAGAACGCAAGCACCGCTGAGGAACCATTCTTCAAGCCGGAGTTCACGCTCGGCCCTGCGTTCGGCTCCGAGCCGGTGGCAACGCCACTCGCCTTGCCGCGCTCGCCGCTGCGCGAGACGGAGATCGTCGCAGCGCCACCGAAGTTTCCAAGCGGCTACGGCTCCGAGCCTGTGCCGTTCGCCTTGCCGCGCGCGCCAATTCGCACGCTTACGGTGGAGCCGCAGACCGCCGAGGCGAAGCCCAAGTATGGCTTGGACAAACTTCCCCGCGAGCTGGACCTCCCGCGCGCGGACACGCGGCGCAATCTTCCCTTCCACCCGCACTTCGAGAGCAGCGGCATCGCGCGCGACACCGGCGTCGCGCTGCCGCCGAACACCGAGTCCGCCAACGACCGCTGGCGCGTGGGCTTCCTGCCGTGGAAACGCTACGTCAACGGCAGCGGCGAAGACCCGTTCTACTATCACGAGCCGCGCCTGTGGCATCCGTATTACCAGAGCGTGCTCAAGGGCGACCTGCCGGTCATCGGCCAGGACATCTTCCTCAACGTCACGGTCAACAACTCGACGGATTTCAACGGCCAACGCGTGCCCACGCCCAGCGGCGCGAGTGCGGCGGCACCGGGACAATACGAGTTTTTCGGACGCGGCGAGGCGCTGTCGGTGCAGAACAACATGGCGTTCTCGGTCGAGCTGTTTCGCGGCGAGACAGTCTTCAAGCCCGTCGAGTGGGCCATCAAGCTCACGCCGGTTTACAACATCAACTACCTGCACGTGCAGGAAACCGGCGGCGTCTCGCCCGACCCGCGCGGCTTCCTCGGCGGCGGCGCGGGCAACAACGCGGCGAACCCGAGCAACGCCTTCGTCACAAACCCCGCCGACATCAACACGCTGCTCGCCGGCCAGCTCACCTCCGCCGACAGCCTGGCCGGCCGCCGCTCGACCGTCCGCACAAAGGACTACTGGGCGTTGCAGGAGGCCTTCATCGAGCTGCACCTGCGCGACCTCTCGGACAGCTACGATTTCATCGCGATGAAGGGCGGCAACCAGACGTTCAGCTCCGACTTCCGCGGCTTCCTCTTCAACGACACGAACCTCGGTGGACGACTCTTCGGCAACTACTTGAACAACCGGATTCAATACAACGTGGCCGTGTTCGACATGCGCGAGAAAGACACGAACTCGGGGCTGAACAGTTTTGACGAGCGCAATCAACGCGTGGTCATCGCGAACACCTTTGTGCAGGATTTTCTTTTCAAGGGCTACACCGCGACGGCCAGCTTTCACGCGAATCTCGACGACGCTGACACACACTACGACCGCAACGGCAACATCGTCCGGCCTACGCCGCTCGGCACGGTGCGACCGCACGACGTGCGCGCTTATTACCTCGGCTGGGGCGGCGACGGCCACATCGGGCGCTGGAATGTCTCGCACCAGTTCTATCAGGCCTTCGGTCGCGACGACTTCAACGGTCTCGCTGGCCGGCCCGTGAACATCAACGCGCAGTTTGCCGCTGCCGAGGTCAGCTACGACCGCGACTGGCTGCGCTACAAGGCGTCGTTCGTTTACGCGAGCGGCGACAGCAAGAGCGACGACGGCACGGCGAAAGGCTTTGACACGATTCTCGACAACCCGAACTTCGTCGGCGGGCCGTTCAGCTATTACGTTCGCCAAGGTTTTAATCTTGGCGGCTCGTCCGTCGCGCTCAAGCAAGGCGGCAGCCTCGTGCCAAACTTGCGCACGAGCAAATCGCAGGGGCAGGCGAACTTCGTGAATCCCGGCCTCTACCTCTGGGGCCTGGGCACGGACATGGATGTGACGCCGAAACTCAAAGCGTTCGTGAACGTGAACTACCTCCGCTTCGCCGAGACCGACCCGCTGCGCACGGCGTTGCTGACGGACAAGATTGACCGCGAACTCGGCCTCGACCTGAGCCTCGGCATTCAATACCGGCCCTTCCTCACGGACAACTTCATCGTATCCGCTGGCTGGGGCGTGCTGCTGCCGGGCCGCGGCTACAAGGACATTTACCGTCGCAGCACCGACCCCGTGCCCGGCCTCGAAGACACCACGCACGCCGGCAAGGTGGATGATTTTCTCTACAGCGGTTTGATTGCGGTGACCCTGACTTACTGAAGGCTATGAAAGCTCCATGCTCCAAGCTCCATGCTCCTGAAAAGCTCCAATGGCCAAGCGCCGAACAACACGCAAAGCCACCGCGTGCCGCGCGCACTGCATTGCTTCACTCCCTCGCTTTGATGCTTGGTGCTGGGAGCTTCTTTGGGATTTGGAGCTTGGGGCTTGTCGCCTCGCCCGCCTTCGGCCCCGCGATTTCCGTCCCGATTGATTTACCTCGCGACACTTCCCGCCAACTCCCCGCACCAAACCTCATCGACCAATCCCGCGAAGACGCGGCCCGCAAGTCTCGCGGCTGCCTCGAATGCCATGCCGGCACCGACGAGCACACGATGCACAAGTCGCCCAACGTCGTGCTCGGCTGCACGGATTGCCACGGCGGCAACGCCACGCCCGGCCTGCTCATGCGCAAGGCCCACATCGCGCCGCGTCACGGCGAGTGGTGGCCCGGCTCCGCGAACCCGAACAACTCCAGCATCCTGCTCAATCAGGAGTCCGCCGAGTTCATCCAGTTCGTGAACCCCGGCGACCTGCGCGTCGCAGACAGGGCGTGCGGCCTCTGCCACAAGAAGGAAGTCGGCGACGTGGGCCACTCGATGATGCGCCACGGCGCTATGCTCTGGGGCGCGGCGCTCTACAACAACGGCGCGATTCCCGCAAAGAACCCGCACTACGGGCAGGCTTACGCCGCCGACGGCACCGCGTTGCGGCTCGTGAACCCAACGCCCGTCACGCCCGAGGACACGCTGCGCTACGGCGTTTTGCCTTACCTCGATCCCCTGCCCCGCTTCGCCATCGGCCAGCCGAGCAACATCCTCCGCATCTTCGAGAAAGGCGGCGAGAAGCAGAACGAGCTTGGCATTCCGAACGCCGTCGAGCCGCCGGGCAAGCCCGCGCGCCGCTTGAGCGAGCGCGGCCTTGGCACTTTGAACCGCATTGACCCGGTTTATCTCAACTTGCAGAAGACGCGCCTGCACGACCCGTTGCTCGACTTCATGGGCAGCAACAATCATCCCGGCGACTATCGCTCCTCCGGCTGTTCCGCCTGCCACGTCATCTACGCGAACGACCGTTCGCCGGTGAACTCCGGCTGGTATTCCAAGTATGGTCATCAGGGACTGTCCTTCAGCGGCGACACGGCGATTCGCAAGGACGAACGCGGCCACCCCATCAAGCACGAGTTCACGCGCAGCATCCCGACGAGCCAGTGCATGAACTGCCACATGCACCAGGGCAACCTCTTCGTGAATCCATTCCTCGGCTACATCTGGTGGGATCAGGAAAGCGACGGCGAACTCATGTATCCGCATCCCGCGAACCCACTCGCGAACGACCAGCACTTCCTCGGCAACCGCAAGCCGGAGGAATTCCAGAAGCAGCGCAACCCGACCGAGGAGCAGCTCACGCACGCGATTTCCAAAAACCCCGAGGCCGCCGCGGCGCGCGGACTGTGGGGCGACCTCGACTTCCTCGAAAAGGTCGCCGAGTTGAACCCGCGCATGAAGCAGACGCAGTTCGCCGACTACCACGGCCACGGCTGGGTTTACCGCGCCGTGTTCAAGAAGGACAAGTCCGGCAACCTGCTCACGCTCGACGACCAGAGGATTCCGCACGACGACGCGCACAAGTTCGAGAAGGCGGTTCACCTCAAGGACATTCACCTCGCGAAGGGCATGCACTGCGCGGACTGCCATTTCCTCACGGACTCGCACGGCGACGGCAATCTCTACGGCGAGCCGCGCGCGGCGACCTCGGTCGAGTGCGTTGACTGCCACGGCACGGTGAACGCGCGCCCGACGCTCGTTACGACCGGCAACGGCGGGCGCTTCAGCAACGGCGGCAAGGGCGTGAACATCGCGGCCACCAGCACGCCGTGGGGTCCGCGCTTCGTGTGGGAAGGCAAGCGGCTCTTCCAGCGCAGCAACCTCTCGCCGGATGTGCGTTGGGAAATTCCACAAACGATGGACACGCTCGACCCGACTCACCCGCGCTACAACGCGAAGAGCCGCTACGCGAAGACGCTCCGCCGCGACGGCCAGACTTGGGGCGACGTGCCCGCAGCCGCGAAATGCCCGCAGGACCTCGCGCACGACAACGCGAACATCACGTGTCAGGTCTGCCACAGCTCATGGGCGACGAGCTGCTTCGGCTGCCATATGCCGATGCGCGCGAACCAGCGCGTGCCGCTGAACAAGTTCGAAGGCATGACCACGCGCAACTTCACCGGCTACAACCCGCAGGTAGTGCGCGACGACGTGTTCCAGCTCGGCGTGGACGCGAGCTACAAGAGCAACCGTCTCGCAGTCCTTCGCTCGTCGAGCGCGGTCATCGTCGGCTCGCAGAACAGCAACCGCGAGTGGGTCTATTCGCAGCAGCAGACCGTCAGCGCCGATGGCTACAGCGGCCAGGCGTTCAACCCTCACTTCCCGCACACAACCAGCGGCGCGGGCACGACGAAGGGTTGCACCGATTGCCATCTTGCCGCCGACAACAGCAACAACGCGTGGATGACTTCGCTGCTTGGTTTCGGCACGGGCACGGTGAACTTCTTCGGTCGCTATGCTTGGGTCGGCGCGGGCAAGGACGGACTCTACGGCGTCGTCTGGACTGAGCAGGAGGAGCCGCAGGCCGCCATCGGCAGTCACCTTCATCGCCTCGCATATCCGGACAACTACCAGCGCCACGTCGAGAAGAACAGAGGCGTCTTGCCCGAGAAACAGGACGGCAACGACCTCGTCCATCACCACCACGCGAAGGAGATTTTGGACCTGACCTTGCGCGGCGAATATCTTTATACCGCGAACGGCGCGGATGGCTTCGAGGTTTTCGATGTCGCGAACATTGACCAGAAGGGTTTCAGCGAACGGATCGTCACCGCGCCGGTCTCGCCGCTCGGCCAGCGCACTTACCTCCGCACCAAATACGCGACGAGCGTCACGCTGCCGAGCACGCTGGGCGTGGACCCGACGCGCCAGCGCCTGCCGGAAAATCAGGAGCAGCCCATCAGCCTCATCTACGCGTGGGTTTTCATCACCGACCGCGAGGAAGGCCTCGTGATGACGACCGTCGCGACGCTCGTGGACGGCAACCCGAACAACAACTTCCTCGACAAAGATTTGAAAACCATCCGCTTCAATCCGGACAACAAGCTCGCCGGCGCGATGCACTCCTACATGGCCGGCACGAACCTCTTCGTCGTGGCGAAGAAAGGCCTGTTCGTCCTCGGCCTGCACAATGACAAGCTCGAAGCGCCCAAGCTCGTCGCGGAGTTGAGCAGCGGCGAGTTCAAGAATCCGCGCGCCATCAGCGTCCAGTTCCGCTACGCCTATGTGACCGACGACGACGGCTTCAAGGTCGTGGACATCTCCGACCCGGCGAAGCCGCGCCTCATTCCCGGCGCGACCGTCCCGCTGAAGAACGCCCAGCGCTTCTACCACGCGCGCACCTTCGCCTACGTCGCGAACGGCGCGGAGGGCCTCGCGTTCATCGACATCAGCAACCCCGAGAAGCCGCGCCTCGAACGGATGTTCAACGCCGACGGCAAGCTCAACGACACCCGCGCCGTGCAAATCGGCTCGGTCAACGCCTCGATGTTCGCGCTCGTCGCCGACGGCAAGAATGGTCTGCACGTGCTCCAGATGATTTCGCCCGAGAATGTCCCGACTCACATGGGCTTCAGCCCCGTGCCGAACCCGAAGCTCATCGCCACCTACCCGACGCACGGCCCCGCCGTCGCCGTCTCGCGTGGCCTCGACCGCGACCGCGTGGTGGACGAGACCGGCAATCAGACCGTCGTCTTCGGTCGTCGCGGCTCGCGCCCCTTCACGATGGACGAGATGGAAAAGTTCTTCCGCCACTTCGCCGGCCCTACGCCCAGCGACCTGAAATCCAAACGCACCGGCCTGCTCTACAAGGTCGAGGAAGTCACCACGAAGAACGGCGAACTGCTCGCGCAGTCCGGCGCAAAGCTGAAGCAACCCAATGCCTTCAAGCCCGAGCCGGAACCGCAACCCGCGCGCCCGAGCAATGACCGCCTGGTCCGTCGTGGACAATGAGGCAACCATCTCCAAACGCACTTTACGCCAAGGCCCGCACCACTGGCCGGCCCGCCCTCTTCTCCCTCGCCCCCATCGGGGGAGAGGGCCGGGGTGAGGGGGCAAGCCGCACCTCAACCCGTCGCTCTTCCTACTCTGTAGCCGCTCTCCCTCACCCTGACCCTCTCCCGCTGGGAGAGGGAACCACTTCGACCGCGCCTAACCATCCGCAGCGCCTCGGCAAACTCCGCCGCTGGCTGCGTCTCCCCCTCTCCCAGCGGGAGAGGGCCGGGGTGAGGGAGAACGCGTGGATAACCCGGACGCTTGCCATCGCCCTGCTCGCATTCCTGCTTCAATCCTCCCTCCACGCCCAAGACTCCGTCCGCACGCTCGCGGGCTTGCCGGAAACTCCCGGCTCGCTCGACGGCACCAACGCCACTGCCCGTTTCAACGACCCCGCCGGCATCGCCATCGCAACCGACGGCACCGTCTTCGTCGCCGACAACCAAAACCACGCCCTCCGCCGCATCGGCACGAACGGCGTCGTGACCACGCTCGCCGGTCTGCTCGGCACGCCCGGTGCCGCCGATGGCTCCGGCTCCACCGCGCGTTTCGACAGTCCCACGGGTCTTGCGCTCGGCCCGGACGGCGCGCTCTACGTGTCCGACACGGGTAACCACACCATCCGCCGCGTCACACTCGCAGGTGCTGTCACGACGCTCGCCGGTTCCGCTGGCAGCGCGGACTACGCGGACGGCCCCGCTTCCGCCGTGCGCTTCAACCAGCCGCTCGGACTCGCTGTCGCGCCGGATGGCACGGTCTTCGTCGCGGACAGTGGCAATCATCTCATCCGCGTCATCGCGACAAACGGCACCGTCTCCGTTCTCGCCGGCAACCCGGAGACCTTCGGCTCCGCCGATGGCACGGGCACGAACGCCTTCTTCAACAGCCCTGTCGGACTCGCGCTCGCGCCGGACGGCTCGCTGTTCGTGTCAGACGCCAACAACTTCACCATCCGCCGTGTCACGGTCGCCGGCGTCGTCACCACCATCGCCGGGGCCGCCGGGCAAGATGGCTCCGCTGATGGCCCTGCGGCCTCCGCCCGCTTCGGCAAACCCGCCGAACTCGCGCTCGCCCCGAATGGCACGCTCTACATCGCCGACGCCGCGCAGCACACCATCCGCCGCCTCACGCCTGACGGACGCGTGAGCACCATCGCCGGTCTCGTTGGCGCGGACGGCGCGGCGGACGGTGCGAATGGTGTCGCGCGTTTCTTCAACCCCTACGGCCTCGCCATCGCCGCGCGCGGCCAGCTCATCGTCGCCGACACTTACAACCAGACCGTGCGTGAGTTACTCGCGCCCTTCACTGTCGGCGTCGCGCCGAACGGAGCCGGACGCGTCATCTCGTGGGAAGCCGTCATTGGCTTTGCCTATCAAGTGCAGTTCAAGGACAGCGTGACTTCAAGTTGGCAGAGCCTCGGTCCCATCATCACAGCCACCACGCTAAACGTGTCACTCGCGGACGCCTCTCCAGCCAACCCACGCTACTACCGCATCCTGCGCGTGGATTGATCCTTGCAGTCGCAACCTTCAGGTTGCACGTCAGAGACACTTTCACGCGCAGGCTAAAGCCGGCGACTACGAATGCGACAAAACCTCCCATCCGTGAAACGCTTTGCCTCGCTGACTTTCGGCGCTTACCTTCGCCGCACTTGAAACGATGAAAGTCAACCTCGCCTACGGCCAAGCGCACTTGCCAGTCGAATTCCCCGACGGTCGCACGACGGTGATCGAGCCGGCGCACAATCCCGGCCTGGCCGACGAGAAGTCTGTCCTGCTCGCCGCGCTGGACAATCCCATCGGCGCGAAACCACTGCGGGAGTGGCTCAAGCCGGGCGCGAAGATCTGCATCAACTTCACCGACATCACGCGCGCCACGCCGAATCACCGGATCATTCCTTGGGTGCTCGAATACTTGGCCAGGCACGGCGTGCAGCGCGACCAGATCACCTTGCTGAATCAGACCGGCACGCACCGACCGAACACGAAGGCCGAGCTGGAGAAGATGCTCACGACCGAGGTCGTCGCGAACTACCGCGTCATCAATCACGAGTGCGAGCACGACGCCGACCTGGTGCAGTTCGGCACGACGCGCACCGGTGCGCCCGCGCTCATCAACCGCCATTGCGCGCACGCGGATGTGCGGATCATCACGGGCTTCATTGAGCCGCATTTCTTCGCCGGCTTCAGCGGCGGGCCGAAGGGCATCGCGCCGGGCGTCGCGGGGCTGGCGACCGTGATGAGCAACCACGGCGCGCACAACATCGGCGATCCGCGCGCGGCCTTCGGCATCACCGACGGCAATCCGTTGTGGGAAGAGCTGCGCGACATCGCGCTTCGCGTTGGCCCGAGTTTTCTCCTCAACGTGACGCTCAACGAAACCAAGCAGATCACCAACGTCTTCGCCGGCGACATGCAGGCCGCGCACAAAACGGGCTACGAATACGTCCGCAAGTCCGCGATGCAGCGCGTGAAAGACCCGTTCGACATCGTGGTCACGACGAACAGCGGCTACCCGCTGGACATGAACCTCTATCAGGGCGTGAAGGGCATGAGTGCCGCCGCGCGCATCGTGCGGCCGGGCGGGCTTATCATCCTCGCCTGCGAGTGCAGCGAAGGCGTTCCCGCCGGCAGCCCGTTGGACAAGCTTCTGCGCAGCGCGGCCAGCTCGGAGGAAATTCTCGCAATGCTCGCGACGCCCGGCTTCGTGAAGCCCGAGCAGTGGCAGGCTCAGATTCAGGCGCTCATCCAGCGCAGGGCCGAAGTGCTGGTCTTCAGCAAGCTGTCGGATGAAGTGCTGGCCTCCGCGCACTTGAAACCGTGCCGTGACATCGGCGCGGAAGTCGCCGCAAGGTTGGCGAAGCTTGGGCCCGAAGCGCGCGTCGCCGTGCTGCCGCAGGGGCCGTTGACGATCCCTTATCTCGCGTAGCAAGAGCAGCCGTCAGGGCTTCACCGCCTCGATGCAAGCGGAGAGGACGTAGTTGCCAGGGTTCTTGCCAGGCAGCCAGTCGTGAATAAACTCCCGACTCGCATCCATCGGCGTGATGCGGACGTTCGCGAAACCAGCGGAGCACAGCATCGCGTCCAACTCCTCCACCGACGCCGCGCCGGCCACGCAGCCGCAGTGCGCCGCGAGGTCGGCGAAGATGTTCGCCGGCAGGTCGGCTGTGCGGACAGTGTCCGCGATGGCGAGACGGCCGCCGGGCCGGAGCACGCGAAAGGCCTCGCGGAAGACGCGCGGCTTGTCGGGCGAGAGGTTGATGACGCAGTTGGAGAGGATGACATCCACGGAGTTTGAGTCCACGGGCAGCGACTCGATCTCGCCGACGCGGAACTCAATGTGGCGGACGCCGGCCTTCGCGGCGTTCGTGCGTGCTTGCTGAACCATCTCCAACGTCATGTCCACACCGATGACGCGGCCCGTCGGGCCGACAGCGCGCGCAGCCAGGAAACAGTCGAAGCCCGCGCCGCTGCCGAGGTCCAGCACAGTCTCGCCAGGGCGCAACGCGGCGATCGCGTGCGGGTTGCCGCAGCCGAGGCCGAGGTCGGCACCAGCCGGCGCGGCGGCGATTTCGTCGTTGCGGTAGCCGAGCTTTTGCGCGCCAACGGCTGGTGGGCCGCCACCGCCGCAGCAAGTCGAGGATGCATCGGGCCCGCAATTGGCGGCGCGTTTGGCGGCGGCGGCGTATGATTTTCGGACTTCGGCGCGCACGGCGTGCGCGTCGGCTGGAACAGTCGTGTTGGTTTTCATCGCAGTTGCTGACGTGGCACCAGTGAAACGGACGCGGGAAAAATGAGCGAGCGGAGAATCGTGTCTGGTCGGCCATGAATTCCTTCATCACCCCGCCCGTCGCACGCTGACCATGAAATTCCTTCGCCTGCTCTGCGCCCTGGCCATTCTCAATGCTTCGCTCTTTGCTGCCGACGCACCCAAGGGCGAGCGCGTGTTCGTCACTGCGCACAGCTTCCACATCTTCGTCGCCAACCGCCTCGCTCCGCTGGTAAAGGCCGCAGGCATCGAGGGCCACCAGTTGATCGGAGCGCAGATGATTGGCGGCTCAAAGGTCATCCAGCACTGGAATCTTCCCGACGACAAGAACAAGGCCAAGGCCGTGCTTGCCGAAGGTAACGTGGATGTGCTCACGATGTCGCCTCACGTTTATCTGCCGGACGAGGGCATTGATCATTTTGTCGAGCTGGGCCTGAAGCATAATCCCAAGCTCCGTTTCCTCGTGCAGCACGTGTGGACGCCGTGGGACGGCTGGGAGGGAGACGACAAAATTGCAAAAAATGAAGACCGCGACGCCCGCCCGTTGGACAAGGTCCGCGCCGCGAACCTCCGCTTCCGAACCAACCTCGAAACGCAAATCAACGCCCTGAACAAGAAAGTCGGCCACGACGCCGTCCGCATCGTCCCCGTCGGCGATGCGGTGATGAGGTTGCGCGAGTTGATCGCTGCAGGCAAAGCGCCGGGACTCACCAAGCAGACCGACCTCTTCACCGATCAGATCGGCCACGGCAAGGAACCAATCCTCGCGCTTGCCACCTACTGCAACTTCGCCTGTCTCTACAAGATGTCGACGGTCGGGCTGACGGCTCCGAACGCGGCGCTCGACAAGCTTAGTCCCGAGCTGGACCCGCTGCTGCGGCAAATCGCGTGGGAGACGGTGACAGGCTATCCGCAGTCCGGCGTCAAGGCCGCGAAGTGACTCAGCCATGAAATCGTTCCTCGCTCCCCTGCTCTGCTCGTTGCTCTGCCTCGGTGCTTCTGCGCACGCAGCGGACTCCGACGCACCGTTCCCTGGGAAGAAGTCCGTTTGGAATGGTTACGACCGCTACGACTTCACTGTGGACGGCAAAAACGTGCTCGTCGTCACGCCCAAGCAGGCCGCGCCCGGCAAGCCGTGGGTGTGGCACGGCGAGTTCTTCGGCCACAAACCTGCGCCAGACATCGCGCTGCTGGGCCGGGGCTTTCACATCGTTTACATGACCGTGCCGAACCTGCTCGGCTGCCCTGACGCGGTGGCGCACTGGAACAAGTTTTACGCCGAGTTGACCGGCAAATATGGCTTTGCGAAAAAGGCCGCGCTCGTCGGCCTCAGCCGCGGCGGCCTTTACTGCTACAACTGGGCCAGCGCGAACCCGGACAAGGTCGCGTGCCTCTACGGCGACGCGCCGGTGTGCGACTTCAAGAGCTGGCCCGGCGGCAAGGGCAAAGGCAAGGGCAGCAAGGGTGACTGGGAACTCACGATGAAGGTGTATCACTTCGCCAGTGAAGCCGAGGCGCTCGCCTACAAGGGCAACCCCGTGGACAACCTCGCGCCACTCGCCGCCGCGAAGGTGCCGCTGCTGCACGTCTTCGGCGACGCGGACGACGTGGTGCCGTGGGACGAGAACACCGGCGTCATCGCCGAGCGTTACCAGAAACTCGGCGGCGACATCACGCTCATCCGCAAGCCGGGCGTGGGCCATCACCCGCACGGCCTCGACGACTCGACGCCCATCGTGGAGTTCATCGCGAAGCACGCGGGGAAGTAGGCTGTGGAGGCCATCGAGTTGCGGCCCCGGCTGGGCCGATGAGGGTAGCCGGCGGGAAGGTTCGACCCGTGGGAGAACCGCACCCGCCGGACGTGGCCCGTCCGTGGATGCGCCCCGGCGGGGCGCATGAACTCCGAGGCAAACCTCATGCGCGCCCTCCGGGGCGCGACCCGGTGCGGCTGCAACCCGGTGGGTGCGCTGCGCTTCCCACCGGCTACCTTCAGCCGCGCCTCCGGCGCGA
>CAYZJP010000053.1:0-32258 GCA_964478755.1 uncultured Klebsiella sp. | reverse complement strand
CCACGAGGATGGCATAGACGCCGAGAATCTGGGTGTGACAGTCACAGTGGGCCGGTCCCGCAGCCGTGCCGCTTGCCGTCGAGGCGAAATCCATCCGGCCAGGCCGTTCCGTGGTGAAGACGGCGCAGACTTCCTTGGGCGTGTTCGTCGCGAGGTTGCCGATCTCCCAAGTGATCCGGTCAGGCGCGATCACGCCACCGTCCGTTGCGCTGGTGGCCGTCGCCCCTGTCGGAATCGGCACCGAGAGAGCGACCTTCGGTTCAGGCCCATCCCCGATGTTGCGAATGGTGAAGCAGACTTTCACCGGACGACCAGTGAACTGACGTTCAGGCGCGCTGCACTGTAACGCCAGCATCGGCATGGGTGTCGGCTCCGGCCCGAGGTCTTCGAGGAAGAAATTGCTGCACGCTTTCGGCGTAATGCAACGGTAGCGCTGGCCTCGCGATGCGAAAGTGAACGCGTAGGCCGGCGCGGGCGCATCGCCAGCCCACAGCACGTCGCGCAGGCAGACGGGCGTGCCGTCCTTGCGAGAGGACATGAAGGGCATCCGCGAGCCGATGGGGATCTTCCACTCGATGATTTCCTGAGTCTGGGCGGCGCGGTGGAGGTCCGCGAGATTCCCCGGCCAGCCCCACTGCGCCAGAATGGAGGCGATGTCCGGGCGCAGCTTCTCATCCCGGAACCGCGAACGCAGATCCTCCGGCGTCGTGAGCGGCGGGGCGAACCGGGTGGCGGGATGGCCGAGCCGGGTCGCGCGGTGCTGCTGCGCCTGTGCCGACGCACAGCAAAGGGCCAGCAAGCCGAAGGCCAGTCCGGACCAGAAGGGCAGGGCGCGTTTCATGGCGGGTAAGCTCCTGAAAATAGGTTGTGGAAACCAGTTAATTGTTCAGCGTCTCGACACTCTCGAGGCGGCTGCTCGGAAAGAAATTGCGCGGAAGCGCGGCTCGCCGGATATTCTCCCGCCATGCGCCATTGCTGGTTTCATTCGCTTCCGAGGCTCATTTCTTTGGCCATCTGCCTCGGCACGCTGCTGCGGTCGGTTGACGGCGCGGCACCGGCTGCCAGCCCGCCGAAGTTCGACGAAGTGTTTCAACTCATCCGCACGAACCTCGGCGGCATGAACCCGGCAGAAGTCGAGCGCGCCGCGCTCAAGGCGCTGCTCACCCATCTGGACGGCCAGGTGATCGTCGAGGACGGTCCGGCCGCCGCGCCCGCCCGCGCGTCCGGCCCGGCCATCAGCAAATCGGCCGTGTTCGACGGTGCCTACGGCTACGTGCGCGTCAGTCATGTAAGCCAGCAGCTCGACGAGTTGCTCGCGGCGGAGTTCGAGAAGCTGGGCGGCATGAAAAAACTCAAAGGGTTGATGCTCGACCTGCGTTACGCGGGCGGAACAGACCAGAAGGCCGCCGCGCGCACCGCCGACCAGTTCCTCGCCACCGAGCGCGTGCTGCTCACCGTGGAGGGCGAGGTGTTGCGCGCTGCCGCGAAGACGAACGCGATCCAGTTGCCGACGGCCATCGTGGTGAACCGCCAGACCAGCGGCGCGGCGGAAGTGCTGGCCGCGTTGCTGCGCCAGAACCAAGTCGGCTTGCTCATTGGCACAGGGACGCCCGGCGGCGTGCGCCAGTTCAAGGACTTCACGTTGAGCACCGGCCAGCGTCTCCGCATCGCCACCGGCGAGACGAAACTCGGCGACGGCCAGGCCATGCCTTCGACGGGGCTGCGCCCGGACATCGCCGTGACCGTGGGCGCGGAGGAGGAGCGGGCGTTCTTTGCCGAACCGTATCGGGGTCTGGGCAGATCGGGCAGCAGCGTGGACAAAACCACTGACAGCGCCACCAGCCGGCTCACCGAAGCCGAGCTAGTCCGGCGGATGAAGGAAGGACAGCCTCTCGACGCGGCACCGGTTGTCTCCGCCCCTGCCATCACCACGCCGCAAATCCGCGATCCGGCGCTGGCCCGCGCGCTGGACTTGCTGAAGGGGCTTTCGGTGGTGCGCTCGTCGCGCAACCCCTGACGCCGGCTCACTTCGCCGACTGATACAAGCGCGCGAGGTCGAGCAGCATCGGCTCCAGCAGCTTGTAATAATCCGCCTCGGGCATTCCCGGCTTTTGGTCGCGCAATTTTCCGATGGCGAGTTCGAGCCCATCGCGTTTCGCGCGCACGGCCGGCGGCAGCTTCCGTTCCTGTTCACTGCGCACGAGCACGAACTGATGCGCCCGCAGGCCGTCCGCGCTCGCGCCGTCCTTCGCCTTCTTCACCGCGCGCACGCCGCGAAACCAGTCCGGGGGCGTGCCGAGTCCGTCGCCGTTGTCATCAAGGAGCGCATGCTCCGTCGCGAGCCTGCCCTCGGTGTCGTAGAACTCCGCGACGCGGCTCGACGCGACGAGATACGCCTCCAGCAACGAAACCTGTCCGTCCTTGTCCAGGTCCGCCTCCACGCCGCCGATGGCTTCGGCAAAATAACCACCGAAGCGGGCGAAGTTCAGCTCGTTCCCCGTGCGTGTCGCCGTCACCACCACGCGGCCCGGCGCGGACAACTTCGCTAGAAACGGCCCGCTGGCCGACGCACAATTCACGACGGCAACCGGGCGCTTGAACGGCTTGAGCCACTCGGCCAGCTCACTCGCGGTGAAGTCCGGCCCGCGCACATTGAACTTCGCCTCCTTGCCATCAAATGTCCCGTGCCCGATGAGCACGAGCCACAGCTCGCCCGCGCCCTCCTTCGGTTCGGCTTCGAGCGCAGCCTGCAAACGCGCGAGATCATTCGTCTCCGCGCTCTTCCAGCCGATGGCCACAAGCTTTGCCTGCGCCTGGCTCACGACTCTTTCCCACTTCGCCGCCGCCTCGGCAAACTGCCTGCCATACTCCTCTTCACCTGGCGCGCCGACGACCACGAAGACCGTCGGTTTGTCCGTTGTCTCCGCGCGGACAAGACAAGAACAGGCCAGCAGAATGAAGGCGAAGAACCTCACGGCAACCCTCGCATTCTCCGCAACCCCCACTCCGTCGCGAAGCAAAGCAATGCGAACGCGAACACCAGCGGTTGATGCCAGAGCGGATACGTCCACGCCTCGGTCACCGGCGCTTTCAAGCTCGGCAGCCGGTTCGCGAAGGCACCGAGCGCGCCCATCTCGATGACTTCGCCGCCGGTCTGTTTCGCAATGCGTTCGAGCAACGCCCGGTTCGGTTTGAGCGACTTAAATTCTTCGGCGGCAAGGTCTGTCGTCCAGCCCGCGACTGCCTTGCCGACCTCGGCTCCAGCGCTGTTTGTCACCGCCGCCTCGACGCGATACCCACCGGTTTCGTGCGGCACGAAGGTCGCGGTGTAAAGGCCCGGCTCGGCCGTGGACGGCTCGGCAGGCAGGCGAATCGCGGGCGCGTTGCTCACGCCGCCAAGCACGGGCTGCACATTGAGCTGGACCGTCGCGTTGTCCAGCGCGAGGAACTTTGCATCGCGCACGCGGACCTGCAGCTCGATGGCTTGATTCGGGTCGTTCTTCTTTGGCTGCGCGACAAGCTCCACCTTGTTCGGCACATCCGCGACCAGCCAGCGCGCGAGCTGACGCCACGCCTTGTCCATGTCTGCGTGCATCTCCGGCTCATGCAAGCCCCAACGCCACACGTCACCGATGGTCACCGCCGCCGTCCGCCCATGGCCGAAACGCTGAACTGCGATCGCGGGAAGCAAACGGCCGGATGAGTCCGTCACCGTCGCGATGGCGCTCGCGCCGGGCTTCAGGTCACGAACTTCATTAAGCAGCGAAAAGCCCGGCATCGCATCGAGCCGGGTCTTCTCCTCGTTCTCCGTCGCGCGCAGACGTGCCCACGCTTGCAGCCAGCCCTCGCGCGTCAGACCGAGCCGGAGATTGTCGTGCTGCTTTTCGTCCGGCGTGCGGTCCAGATACACGGGCAGCATGTCGCCGATGGGCGTGCGCAGATAGCCGCCCTCGTGGAAAGAATCCATGCCGCCGAGCATGAGGAAGCCGCCGCCGCGCTCGCTGACGAACCGCTGGAGCAAAGACTTCTGCTCGGTCGTGAAAAACTCCGCCTCCAAGTCGTCCACGATGATCGCGTGATACGCGAACAGCTCTTCAGGCGTGGCGGGAAAGCCCTTGCTCAACTCCTCGGCGTCCTTCGTGTTCAGGCGAACCAACACTGGCTGGTCGTAGCGCTGAATCTCCTCCTTCGACTGATTGCCGAAGCCGCGGAAAAGCGGGTTGGACGATTCGCCGACGCGCCCGCGAAAGTCGAACTTCGGCTCGCGCTTCGCGATGCGGATGAGGCCGATGAGTTCCACCTGCTCGTCCTCGGTGAGCGCACGGTTGAGGAACTTGAACTCCCAGTTGGGACGTCCGCTGACGTAGAGAATGCGGAACGGCCCGCGTCCACGATCCACGGTCACGACGCGCGTGTTGTTCGCGAGCGTCGCCTCGGCGGAACTCTTCTCGTCCTTGAACTGCCCGCCCTCGCCCTGTGCGCCGACGCGCACGCGGTAGAACGAAACGCCCTTCTTCTCCGGCTTGAGCTGGAAGCGGAACGCGAGCGTCTCGCCCTCGCTGCGGACGCGCAGCGCGTGCTGTTCGACCACCTTGCCCGCCGGGTCGAGCAGCTCGGCCTTCACATCCGCGCCCACGTAGCCGCTCGCGGTCGCGTCGGCCTGAATCGTCACCGGCGCGTCCTCGAAGGAAGTCTGCGTAACGGCAACGTTCACGAGCGCGATGTCCCGGTCCGCGTCCTCGCGTCCGATGACAACGGGGTAAATGGGCGGCAAGCCTTTCAAGTCCGGCAGCTCGTCCGCGATGTCCGTGGCGTTGCCATCGGTGAGCAGCATGATGCCGGCAGCGGGACGGTTGCCAAGCCGCTCCTTCAGAGTCGTCAATGCGCTGCCGATGGCGGACGAACGTCCGTCGAAGTTCAACTCCACGAAATCAGTGCTCGGCTGCAATCGCGAGTCAAACACGTAGCCGCGCACCTCGAAGTTCTCGCGCAGCTTTCCGAGCCAGTCCGCGCCCTTGCCCGCGAGCGAGTCGCGGAGAAATTCACCACGGCTCTGCGCGTTGCCACGGTCGTGGATCTGCATTCCCTGGCTGTTGTCCGCGACGACTGCGAGCACGTTCGCGCCCGGCTTCGCGCGCTGTCCGGTCCACATTGGTTCCAGCAGGCACAACGCGAGCGCGGTGAAGCCGAGCACTTTCAGCAGAGCGCAAACCGCGCTCAGCCCGCGGCTTGCGCGCGCCCGCGCGTAACCCCACACGAGCGCGGCACCTCCCAGCGCCGCGAGCAGAACGGACGGCACCAGCCAGTCGCGCCCGGAAAAAATAAGGGAGGCAACCATCACTTTGCGATTTCGCCGCTAAAGCTCGTCGCGGTCACTTGGCCGAATCCTTGCCGAGGTTCTCGTAATATTTCCGCACCAGCTCCGAGAAACGGCCCGGCACCGGGTCGCGGTCAATCGGCACCATCGCCTCGCGGTTGTCGCGCTTGGCCAGATCCTCCTCGATGCGCTGCCGCACCTCGACCAGCGGCTTGAGGATTTGCAGCCGCACCAAATCCCACTTTGGCTCGGCGGCCTCGCGCTTGAACTCCAAGCGCTGCGTCCGCACCCGCTCGCGCACGGTCTGCAACTGGTTCCGCAATTCGTTCGAGTCCACCATCTCCTCCGCGTCGCGCAGCCGGTCGCTGAACTGGTCGAATCCAGTCCCGGTGATCGGTCCGAGATTCTGATCGCGGTTCGCCAAGTCGCGACCATTGAGAATGTTGTCAAACCCGCCGCGACTGTTTCCCCCAGCCTGATACTCGCCCGTGTGAGAGCCATCGGCGCCGCCTCGGTTGTTTGCCGTGCCGGCGCCGCCATTGCGATTGCGAGCGTTCGCAATCCCGTCCTGCGGCTGGCCGCGTCCACCGCCTTGGCCTGCTTGCTGTCCGGGTTGCTCACCCTTCTGACCTTCCTTGCCGCCGGGCTGTTGTCCGCCTTGACCTGACTTCTCCCCTTCCTTGCCTTCGCCCCGCTTGCCGCCCTGTCCAGACTTGGAACCTTGTTTGCCACCTTTCTCGCCGGGTTGATTGCCTTCTCCGGGTTCAGTGCCCTGTTGAGCTTCGCCTTGTTTGCCACTCTTTGATTTTTGGCCGGACTTGCCTTCACCCGGTTGCCCGGCTTGTTTGCCTGGCTGCTTGCCTTCGCCTTGCGACGGCTCGCCTTGTTTGCCTTTTGGCTCGCCAGCTTGCTGACCAGCTTTTGGTTCGCCGCCCGGCTGGCCTTCCTTCGCTTCACCCCGCGCAAGCTCGCTTTCGAGTTGACGTGTTAGATTATCGAGCGTCTTCGCCGCCTGCTTCAATGCTTCCGCCTCATCGCCCAGCACGCTCTCCGCCGCGCGCTCGACGCCGCGCTTGAGTTCGTCGATGCCCTTGCGCGCCCGCCGCTCGACGCTCGACGCCGGATTGTTCATCCCGTTCTTCGCCAGCTCGGATGCGACTTCGAGCGACTTCGTGCCGCCTTCCTCCGTCGCTTTCTCCAGCATGTCACGAATCCCGCGCGTCATCATGCCGCGTTCAGTCAGTTCAATCTTTGTCGCCTTCACGTTCTGCGCCTCGCTCTGCGACTGCTTGCGGATGGAGTCGTAGAGCTGGCGGTGCAACAGCGGCTCGGCGTCCTCGGACTTCTCGGCGATCTGCGTCGCGCGCTCGACGAGGCTGGCCAGCCGCTGGCTCTGCTCGGCCAGTTCCTTCGGCAGCTCTGACTTTGCATCCGGCTCGCTCAACGACTTCTTCTTCGCCTGCTGCGGTGTGGTTTCAAGTTGCTTGCCCAACTCCTCCTGCTTCTGCGCGAGGTCCCGCGCCTCCTGCCGGAGCTGCTTCATGTCCTCGGAGAACTGGTTCGCGTTCTTTTTCCGCAAGTCCTCGCGCATCTCCTGCAACTCCCGCTGCGTGCGTGTGCCGCTGGCCAGCGCCTGCGAGACGTTGCCTTTCTCCATCTGCTCGGCCGCCTTCTGCGCGGCCTGACGCGTCTGCTCCAGCTTGTCCTTCATCTCCGCCATGCGCTGCTGGTTGTCCGGCTTCTCGGCGCGCTGCTTCAATTCATCGAGGTCCGCGAGCATCTGCTGCTCCTCCTCGCGCAGGCGCTTGAGCCGGCGGCGAATCTCCTCCTTCTCCGGCTCGGTCTTCGCCTCCTGCAACGCGGTCTGCAGCTCCTTCAACCGCTCGTTCAAATCGTTCTGCCGCTGCGCCAGCTCGCGCAGCCGGCTCATGAACTGCAAATTCTCCGTCTGCTCCGGCGACTGCTGCGGCTCGGCCTTGGCCTGCTTCTGCTGCTCGTAACGGTTCTTCGACATCTTCAGTTCCAATTCGTTGACCTGCCGCTGGCGCTGCTCCTCGCTCGCGCTCTTGCTGCCGTTCTTGCTCTGTTTGCCCTGCTGCACCCTGAACTCACGCTCAGCAAGCTTCAGCAAAGCCTGATACGACGCCTGCTGCGCGGCGACAGCGGACTCCAGCTTCTTCGGTTCGGCTTTGGCTTCTTCCAGCAACTTGAGCGCTCGTTCCATCTGTTTCACGACCTCGGTCAGCGCCGTCTGCACGCGCGGGCTGTCCGCTTTCTCCGCCAGCTCCTTCGCCATCTCCAACGCCTTCTCCTGCGACTCCACGAGCACTTCGGCGTCGGCCTTGAAATTGCCGGTAGATTTGGTCGCGGCTTTTGACGACGAGTTTCCCGGTCGCTGTTGCGCCAGCAACATGGGCGCGGCCAGCAGGCCACTAACCAGCGCGATGCATACCAATCCCGGCAGCGCTGCGGCGGCCTTGTGCGCGTCGTCCGAACCTGCGGGCTTCGTTGGAGCTTTCATAGTCATTCGAAAGATACATCCCCCGGCTTTTGACCGGGCACTTTTTTGACCGCAACCGAACCGACGTGCTGCCGCTGAAGCTTCCACGTCGCGTTGATGATTTGCTTCTGCAATTCGGCGAGCTTGCCCATCTGCTGCCTGGGTGTGCCTTTCTGTCCCGGCTTGGGTTCCCCATCCTCGTCTTCGCTGCCTTCGCCCTGGCGGAAAATCTCCTCGAACGGGCGCACCTCGGCGAAATACATGTCCGTGGCCGTGCGGCGCAGCTCGCCGTCTGGCCCGATGTCGTCCGCCCACGCGAACCACGCGACGAGCTGGTCCGGAGCCGCGCCGAGTTCCTCCAGCCGCAACAGGTGACTGAACTGCCGCTTCTCCTTCGCGGGCGCGCCCTCGCCGAGCTGAAGAAGCGTCGGTTCAGCACCACCGAGCGAGTAAGCGATGCCGTAGGCCCGCAGTCCGAAGTCATCCCACGCCTCCGCCTCGAAGCGAATCTCCTGCAACGCCGATACGCGCTGGTCCCCGCGTGGTGAGATCAGCTTCAAGTCCGGCGCACGATTCCGGAGCGCATCGAAGACAAACTGCGCCGAGATTTTGTTCGAGCGTCCATCGGCGTCCACAAGCTCGAGCATATAGGTCTGGCTGTTTGCCAGCGCGAAACCCGCGAGTGTGGCGAACGGCTTCGTAGCATCGGTCGCGAGCGTTACGACTTCGCCGTCCTTCTTTGGCACGAGCCGCGCGGACTTCACCGGCTTGTTGAGTTGGAGAGTGTAGTTGAGCGACGAGCCTTCCACCGCGCTGACGCGGCGAGTGTCCTCGATGGTCTTCTCCGGCAACTGCGTGTAGGCTGGGAACTGAATCTTCGCGTCAGCGCGTTCGAGCTTCGGGTGCTCAAAGACTTTCACGGCGAACTCGCGTGTGCGCTGGCCGGCGAACTCGACACGATAAGTAAAGTCCTCGTTCACCTCTGGGACTGTGCCGCCGAAGACCGGGTCATCAAGCGCCTTGGTGAGCGAGAAGGAGCGCAGGACATTCGTGCCTGAGCCGAGCACGAGCGTCGCGCCGGGCGGGAGCTTGCCCTCGAACTTCGCCAGCACCACAAGGCTGTTGCCACGCTCGATCTGCGTGTCGCCGGGCGTGACGGAGACGCCATCAGCACCGGCTTTGACTGCGGCAATTTTCTTCTCCGTTGTCACCGTGTTTGCGCGCAAGCCCATCAGAGCGGCGACGAAGAACGCGAACGCCGCGACGTGCGCGACGTGCGCGAGGGCGAGCTTGCGCACGGGAAAAGCATCGGTCCAACCGAGGTTCTGTCCATGCACGACGGCTTCGGCGATGACGCGCTGTTGGAGGAAACTGAACTGACCCTCGGCGTTCGGCTGCTGCTCCAACGCGGCGAGCAGGACGGTCTTCAACTCGGGATGCTGCTGCTCGATTTGCAACGCAAGCCAGTGCGCGTCGGACTTCGCGGAGAGGCATCCGAGTCCCATCCAAAGCGCAGCCACAAAACCGACAAGCCCAACGAGCGGGACTGCGATGCGGTAGTCCACACCGAACGCGCCGAGTGCCACAGCGAGCAACCCCGCAAGCGCCCAGCACACCGCCAGCCCGCGCCAGAGCTGCAACCGGCGGCAGCGCCGCGCCACCGGCTCCAGATGCTCGTTGAGGAGGGGGGCAATCATGCAGTGACTACTTCGACGCGCGCCGCGTAGCCAAGGTCACGCAAAAGTTCCTCGCAATCTTCCCACGTCAGCCCGAACGCCCGCACGTCCGCGAGGCCAATGCGCGCGATGACCTGTCGCAATACGACGAAATCTTTGGCGTCGAGGTCGCCTTCCATTATGACTTCTTCAGCCCAGTCCACGAGTTCTGCCAGCGTAAGCCGGTGGTGAAGATATTCTGCCAGCTTCTCTGCCACGTCTTTTCTTCGGATGGTCATAGTCGCTTCTACACTTTTTGGTGGCCCTTATCCACCGGATATTTCTCATGCACTTCGACGAGCTGGCCGTTCTCATCGTAGATCTCCTGCCAAAATCTGCGGGTCACTTCGTCGGCGTCCACTTCTTTCAGATAACGCGCCGTCCAGCGCAGTTTTTCCGGCCACATCCAAAGCGTAACGGCGACCGCCGTTGGGCAACTCGACCCAAGTGCCGAATCGCTTTTCATTGCTCGCGCGCGTGCTCACCTTTCTAAGTCGCAGGAGTCGGTTGCACCGGCCGCTTCGCCAGCCAACCGGCCAGCAGCGTTTCCAACGTCACGAACACGAGCGCAAACGCTATCAGCCAGCGCCACAGCTTCTGACGGCTTTCCAATTCCGCGTTCGCGAGCTGGCGTTTGGCCTCGGCCACTTGCACGGGCGTCTTGCCGTCGGCGCGCGTCACGGGCAGGCCGAGGTGTTCCAGTTCTTCGACGGGAAGCGGCGCGGTCTTGCTCTCCTGCGGGTCGAGGTTCACGGCGAAGCGTTGTGTGAGCACGCCGCTGACTGCTGTGTAGATGCCGGGCTGGTCGGTCTGGATGACGGCGGCCGTGCCCGCGCCGAGCGTGAGGCTCGTGCCGTCGGGTTTCGTCACGCGCACGGCGGCGTTTGTGGCGGCGAGCGGGACTGTGTCGCCGACCGTGTGCTGGGTGACTTGCGGTCGGATGCCGCCGGTCTGCTCCAGCAGCGAGAAAAGCAGGGGCAGGAACTTCGACGAGAGCGCGAGCTGGCTGTCGCTGGGCTGCCAGCCGGAGGCGAGGACGTAGAGCGTGCCTTTGCCGGCGGGCACTTGCAGCAGCGCGGGGTCGCCGGTGTCGAACTTCGCCACGACGCGAGCGCCGGGGAACTGCGTCATCTCGAGGCGGCGATAATTCCAGAAGTGAATCTTCGTGAAGTCACTGAAGCGCGGGTCGGCGAACGGCGCGAAAAGCGGATGCTGAAAATCAATCTCCGCGAGCATCGCGTAGGAGGGAACCTTCGCCTCGTCTGCCGAGATGGAATCTTTGCCGAGCAATGCAGCAAGCGTGCGTGCGACACTCCGGTTCTTGAGCGAGAGCAGAACGGTTTTCCCTTCGGTCAGAAGCCGGCGCACGGTCGCGGTTCGCTCGTCAGGCAACGCGTCGGTGACGATGACAAGCGGAGCCTCCGCATCGGTCGGGAGAATCTGTGCGGTTGAAGTGCGTTCGAGGATTTGCACGATCTGCCGGCGCGTGGTGGGAAACGCGCGCTGGAGAAAGTAGAGTGGCTCGGCGGTGTCCGTCGCCGCCTCGCCGCCGAGATAGAGCACGCTGACCCGCGCGGCCTCGGGCGGGATGAGCGCGAGCGAGTTGTCGAAGGCTTCGTCATCGCCGCGCAACAACACGCGCTCGGGCGCGGTGCCCATCGGCGGCGCGGGCAGCGCGACCGTGCGGCTCTGGCCGGGCGGCACGTAAACATCCTGAGGCTTGCCGATGAAGTCTTTGCCATCCGACCAGCCGACTTGAAACTGCTCGCGCTTGGCGTCGGTGGAGTTGCTCACGCGCACACGGGCGAGCGCTTCGCCGGGCTTCCTCTCGTTCTCGTCGGTGTCGGCGATGAGCTGCAGACCGGCGTTGGTGGGCTTCTTTGCTTTGAGCGGCTCGACGACAAGCTCGGTGCCCTTGGGCCACTCGTAAGCCTGCAACGCATCGAGCCGGCTGCCTTCCGCCAAGTCGCTGATGAGCACGATCTGTCGCGGGCCGCGCGACGGCGGCTGGCCGTTCTCGGTGCGAACATCTTCGAGCGCGGACGCGGCGGCGACGAGCGCCTGTCCGAGCTGCGTGCCACCCCAGCCGGGAGATGTCTTCGTCAGCGCGTCCACCGCGAGCGCGGCGCGCTGACCGGCGGCGGCGGAAGTCCATTGCTCAAAGGTGACGAGGCGACGCACTTCGCGGTCGAAGGCGAAGATCGCAACGGTGTCCGCAGGGTTCGCGGCACGGCAGAAGGACTCGGCCTTCGTGCGCGCGTCGGACCAGAGACCCTCGCGCCTCATGCTCGCGCTGGTGTCCACGAGGACGACGATGCGCCTGCCGGGACCGGTGGGCAGGTCGGCCGTGTCGGCCTTCGGAAGAAAAGGCCGCGCGAAGGCGAACGCGAGCAGACACACTACAAGACTTCGCAAGACCAGTAAAAGAATGTGCTCCAACCGGCTGCGGCGCGTGACGCGCGGCGGCACAGGCAGCAGGAACATGAGCGAGCTGAACTCGGTCTGCTCCTTCGAAGTCTGCCGGATGAGATGGAAGATGATGGGCAGCGCGACCGCGAGCGCGCCGAGCAGGAAAAGTGGTGTGAGAAAGCTCATGCGGATGCGCGGTGCGCGGTGCGTGGAGCGCGGGCGGCTACGGGATTTCCAAGTTGCGGGAAGCCACCGGCAGTCGCACTGTTGCCACTGTTGATATGAGCACTGTCCAAGTTGAACTGCCGGTTGAACTGCTGGAACTGAGCGGCACCGGAGAAGTTCCCAACAAGGCAGCCCGCCGCATCATGGCGCTGGAGTTGTTCCGCGAGCGGCGCGCCACGCTGGGCAAGGCGGCGGAACTCGCCGGCCTTTCGGTCGAGCAGTTCATGGACTTTTCCGCCCGCCGCGAAGTGCCGCTCAATTACGGGGTGGCTGACTTGGAAGCTGACCGCGTGACGGCCAAAGCGTTGGGGCTGTGATTGTCGTTTCCAACGCCTCCCCGCTGATTTCCTTGAGCCGGATCGGCCAGCTTGAGCTGCTGCCAAAACTTTTCCAGACCGTGTTCGTCGCGGAGGAAGTGTTTCAGGAGGTGACGGTGGCGGGCGCAGGCAAGCCCGCTGCCAGCGTGGTTGCCCAGGCCAAATGGCTGCTCCGAAAGCAAGTGTCACCTCAACCATGGTTCGACGCGCGGCGCCCGAAGTTTGGGCTGGGCGAACTGCACACCATCGCGCTGGCGCTGGAATTGCGCGCGGACCTGGCGGTGATTGACGAGCGAGGTGCAAGGCGGTTGGCGGAAGAGCGCGGCTTGAAAGTAATGGGCTGCGTGGGCCTGCTGGAGGTTGGCTTTCAACGCGGGCTGATGGCCGACTTGCGAGAGGTTTATCAGCGGCTGGAGAGCGAAGGGGCATTCGTCTCCCGCGAGATTCTCGACCGCACCCTGGGTGCGTTTGGGCTTCCGCCGTTGTCGTGAGAAAGCTCATGCGGCGTGACGCTTGATGACTTTCGCCCGGTTCATGCGCTCGCGGAGGAAGTCGAAGAGCGCGAGTTCCAGCGGTTGATCGGTGCTGAGGCGGCGCATGACGATTCCGAGCTTGGCGCAGGTGTCGGCGACAGCCTGACAGTGCGCTTCGAAGGCGCGACGGTATTCGGCGCGCACGGCGTCGGGATCAATGTATAGCTGGCGGCCGGATTCGAGGTCGCGGAAGAGCGCGGCCTTCGTGAAATCAAAACTGAGTTCCGCCGGGTCGAGGACTTGGAAGACGACGACTTCGTGGCCGCTGGCGGTGAGCGTGGCGAGGTTTTTCCCCAGCGCGGCGATAGGCGCGAGCAGGTCGGTGAGCAGCACCATCAGGCCGCGTTTGCGGACGATTTCGACGATGCGCTTGAGCGGGGCCGCGAGGTCGGTGGCCGCGCCGCCGGGCGGTTTCTCCAGCGCGAGCATGAGGTGGCGCAGGTGGCCTGGCCGGTGGCGCGCGGGGAGATACTCGCGGATTTGCTCGTCGAAAGTGAGCAGTCCGACGGCGTCACCCTGCTGATGGAGAAAAAAGGCGAGCGTGGCGGCAAGGGTGTTCGCGTAGGCTGCCTTCGAGTAGCCGCGCGAGCCGAAGTTCATCGAGCGGCTGTTGTCGGCGAGGACATGGCAGCGGAGGTTCGTCTCGTCCTCGAACTTCTTGATGAAGTAGCGGTCGCTGCGCGCGAAGAGTTTCCAGTCGAGATAGCGCGTGTCGTCGCCGGGCGTGTATTGGCGATACTCGGTGAACTCGACGGAGAAGCCGTGATAGGGGCTGCGATGGATGCCGGTCCAAAAGCCTTCGACCACCACGCGCGCCCGCATCTCCAGGCTGCGGATGGCCATGAGCGTCTGCGGGTCGATGAGCGAACCGCTCGCGTGGCCAACTTGGTCGGCGGAGGAAATCATTGCGGAGTCGCGAATGCGTTTGTGGCTATCTCATTAGCACCCGGCTGAAGCCGGGTGCTAATGAGAGGGTGCGCGACGAGGTTCATCGGATTCTCGCAGTTCACACGGTCGTGCCGCGCACATGGTCAATGAGCTTCGCGATGACCTTGTCCACGGTGACGCCGTCGGCTTCGGCGCGGTAGTTGATGAGGATGCGGTGGCGGAGGACGGGCGCGGCGAGGGCCTCGATGTCGTCACGCGTGGCGTGCGCGCGGTCAGCGAGGAGCGCGCGGGCCTTCGCGCCGAGCACGAGATACTGGCCGGCGCGCGTGCCGGCACCCCAGCTCACCCAATCGTTCACGAAGTCGGGCGAACCCGCCTGCTTTGGGCGCGAGGCGGCGGCGAGGCGGACGGCGTAGCGGATGACTTCCTCGGCGATGGGCACCTTGCGCACGACCTCGTGGAAGCGCAGCACGTCCGCGCCGTAGAAAAGCTGCTCGATGACAGGCCGCAGGTTCGCGGTGGTCTGCTGCACGACGGCGACCTCGTCGTTCTCGGGCAGGTAATCCATCACGACGTTGAACATGAAGCGGTCGAGCTGTGCCTCGGGCAGCGGGTAGGTGCCTTCCATCTCGATGGGGTTCTGCGTCGCGAGCACGAAGAACGGCTCGGGCAGCGCGTGGCGGTAGCCGGCGGCGGTGACCTGGTGTTCCTGCATCGCCTCGAGCAACGCTGCCTGCGTCTTGGGCGGCGTGCGGTTGATTTCGTCGGCGAGAATCATGTTTCCGAAGACGGGGCCTTTCACGAACTGCATCTGCCGGCCTTCGGCGTCCTGCTGGAGAATCTCCGTGCCGGTGATGTCGGCGGGCATGAGGTCGGGCGTGAACTGGATGCGCGCGAACTTGAGGTGGAAAATCTGCGCGATGGATTTGACAAGGAGCGTCTTCGCCAGACCGGGCGCGCCTGTGATGAGGCAATGGCCGCCGGAGAGCAGTGCGAGAAGTATCTGCTCGATGACTTCGCGCTGGCCGATGATGACCTTGCCCAGCTCGTCGTTGATTTTTCCACGGGCGGAGAGGAGCTGCTCGACGATTTGCTGTTCGGTCGGTTCGGGGAGCGGCGGCGGGGCGGGGGCTTCGGTGGGAGCGGGGGCGGAGGTGGTTTCGGGTTTCGGTGCGGCGGTTTCGTTTTCCATTGGTTTCCTTGTCAGTGAGTCATCGCGTAAAAAATCACGTTGATGCCGAGCGGATAAGATATTTTCTCAGAGAACTGGTGGAAGAAATACTCGTTCTCGCCCTCGCGCTCCCAGCCGTCGCCGTTGTCGGTATTATGCGCCATGAAAACCATCATGCGGCCTTTGTCGTCGAAGACGCCTTTGAAATGCACATCGCGACATTCCTCCATGATGCCAGTGCGCGGGTCATAGTGGCGTTCCCAAGTGATTCCCGTGTGTTCGCTTTGTTCGCCGAGGCGGCTGTTGGGAACTTGCATCTGATGTTTGGCCAGCTTGATGTCGATGGCCGAATGAAAAATCGGGTGATCCATCTCCAGTTCCACCGGCTCGCGCTCCGGGAAGACGCGCTTCAACTGCTGGTAGAAGCCGTCATACTGAAATTCACCCCAGAAATCATCCACCATGAGGAAGCCGCCGTTGAGAAGATACTTCCGCAGGATGGGCACCTCCTCGTCCCGCAACTCCAGGCTGCCCACCTCGACCATGTAAATCCACGGGTAGTTGAACAGGTCCGGATTCGTCAGGCGAATCGTGCGGCCGTCCGGGTTCACCTTCAGCGACGTCATCTGCTGCAAGCGATACGAGAGGTTCAGATCGCTGTCCGGGAAGTCAGTGATCCAACTCCCGCCGCCGGAATTAGGCGCGCGGTCGCGGATGATGCGGACGAAGGTGAAGACGTCTTTCTCAAAGCCCGGCGCGTTCGTCCAGTTGGGCGTGCCGGTGCTGTGCGAGGCAATTTCGCGTGCGGTCTTGACGGTGGTTTCATCCACCGGCACGCCGCCTTCGGTGTAATGTATCGGACCACTGCCGCGTCCGGAACGGCCACCGCCAAAGCGTCCACCGCGGAACTGCGCGAAGCTGACGAGCGCAACGAACAACAGCGAGAGCGAGAGAACGAGTTTTGCGCGGGAGGTCATGGCGACTTGGGGGTTGGCTCCGGCTTGTCTGTGGTTCCAGTCGGAGAAAGTTTCAGCAACAGCTCGTGCGCCTCGCGAAAGCGCGGTGCGTCTTCGAGCGCCATGACGACGTGCTTTTTGGCGGCCGTGGCGTCAACGGTGTTGAGGAGCTTTGCGAGCCGGAAGTGGACCTCGGCGGGGTCGGGCGGGTCGAGGAGCAGCACCGTCAGGTAGGCGGAGATGGCTTCCGAAGGTTGCCCGAGTTCCTCGCTCGCCCGGGCCAGCCAGCGGTGCGGCTGTGGCACGAGGGGATTGACGGCGAGATAGCGACGCGCGTTTTCGGCGACGACCGGCCAGTCCTTCGTTTCGGCGGCGAGTTCCATCAAACGCTGGTAGGCATCCACGGAATCGGCGTCCAGTGCGGCGAGCTTCGCGAGCGCCTCGCGCTCCTGCGAAGCTTCCTTCAACTCGCGATGCACCTGCGCGAGCAGCCACAGGCCACAGTCGCCGCCGGTCTGCGTGGGAAAATTTTCGATGAGCTTCTTCAGCGGCTCTTTCGCTTCGGCAAACTTCTTCTCCGACATCAGCTTCTTCGCTTGTTGGGTGAGGATGTAGAAGTTCTTCGGGTGAAGCTTGAGCGGGTCAAGAACGGGCTTCGGTTCCGGCGGCGCGTTTGTGCTCGGCGCGACAACCACGGTGCCGTCTGACGGGCGCAGGCCGGAAATTGGAAGTCCGCCGGGCAGCGACATACCTGCGATGCCCTTCGGTTTCTCGAAGTCCAAGCCCGGCGCGAGTTTCTTCGCCGCGTCTTTCGCGTAAGTCTCGAAGTCCTTCTCCAGCTTCTCCAGCGGTGTGGTGTGCGCGGCGATGGTTGCGTTGATTTCCTTGCCAGTCGCGAGGTCGGCGAGGATCGCGCGCAGCTTGGCCACGCCAAACTTCTCCACGAGGAACTGCACCACCAGCGACGACTCGTAGTAGGCAAATTGCAGATGCAGCCCGCTCTTGGCCGTGAGGAACGCGCTGCTCAACTCGCCCACCGGGGTCAGCTCGTCGCCGAGAATCATTTCGCGATAGCGTGGGTTCATCACTTGGCCCCACGCCGGGCTGGCCTGCCGTTCCTCATAGACTGAGATGCCTTCACTGAGCCAGCGCGGCATCTTGTTTTTTGTAAGCGTGAGCGTGATGACGTGACAGAACTCGTGCCAGAGCGTCGCCTCCCAGTTCGACGCGTGGCCGTGCGCGCTCGACGGGCTGTTCGCTGTGATGAGGCAACCGAAGCACACGCCGAGGAAGCCAGGATTGTCCGGCATTCCGAACGTGCGGACACCGAAATCCTTTTGCTCCGGATAAATCTCCACAATGGTCCGTTTCTCCAGCTTGATCCCGTATTTCTGCGAAAGCGTGTCGTGTGCGCGCTGGAGCAAAGCCAGGACGCGCGGGCCGTAAATTTTCGCCTCGCGCGCGTCCATGCGGATGACGAAGTGCTCGTTGGCCAGCGCGGTGAACTTGTCGGTGGTGTCCTTCAGCGTGACTAGGTTGAACGCGTTCACGTCGTAGCCGTCGGTCTCGTTTACCTCTGCGACGAGCCGCCAGCCTTCCTCCTCGTCGCCGAGCCGGAGCAGGTCTTGCGCGAGCTGGAACTTCGCGGGCAGGAAATTCCGGTCGAACTTGAGCGCGAGCCGCTGATACGCCGCGCCCTCGGCGAAGCGATACTTCTGCGAGAGCTTGCGCCCGATGAGCTGGTCCACCGCAGGGTTGTTCGTGTAGTGGCGCAGCGCGTCGGCGCGGAACTGCTGCTCCTTCGCCTTGTCGTTGCGCAGATGCGCCATCACCGCGCGATACGCCCACGCCTCCGGCTGGTTCACGTTCACGGCGAGGACTTCCTTCAACAGCTTCTCGGCCTCGGCGTATTCCTCCGCGTCCACGAGATGGTCAGCGAGCAGCAGGCGCGACGGGATGTGTTTCTCGTTGAATTCCATTGCGGCATCGAGCGCCTGCAAGGCCTGTGGCCGCGCGCCGCTCATGAGCGACCGGGCGAGGCCGAAGTGGAAATCTGCGTCACCCTTGAAGCGCCGGATGGCTTCCTGAAAAATCTTCGCCGCAAGCGCGAAGTCGCCCTTGTCCAGCGCGAGCTGGCCCATCGCGAGGTGAATCTCGCGCAGGTCTGGCGCGGCTTTCTTCACCGGCTCATACAACCGATCGAGCACCATCTTCGGGTCCGCGCCGAGCAAGAGAGCTGCGCGACCGAGCGCCGTGAGGTTGGCGGGATCGCGGTAAGCCCAACTGCGCGAACCGGCCAGGCGGTTGATCTCGTCCAACAAATCTTTCGCCTCATCGGGCAGGCCGTTGAAAAGCTTCACATCGCGGCCCACGAGCCGAAGGCGAATGCTGGACGAGTGCGGATAACGGGAGAGCGCGTTGGTGAGCGCCGTGTGCGCCTGCGCGTATTGGCCGACCGCCATGTGCGATTGCACCAGCAGGAGCCGCCATTCCTCGCTGCCGTCCTCTTCCTTCACGCCCTTCTCTGCGGCGGTAATGGCCTCGGCATATTTGCCGGTGAGCAAAAGTTTGCGCGCGTCGTCGAGGTCGTCTGCAAGGGCTGGAAACGCAAGGCAACCGCAGAAGACGACGAGGAGCAGAACGGGCACGCGTCCATTGACGGCGGACGCGGCCCGGCACTTCAGGATTTGGCCGGCGGGCGACAAATTGTTGCCTTTCGCGCGCAGCTTACGGGGAGAGAAGGCGATTGCAATGCGCGGTTGCCGGAAAAGGCGCGGGCTGGTATATCGGACACGGATGCCCGAAGCTCCATTGACAGTCTTCGACGGCAACGCATGTCTGGGGAACCTCCCAAGACCGGCGTGGGAAGATCGCTTGAATCCGGTCTTCGTGAAGGAGATGCGCCAGGCCGTGCGCGGGCCACTGGTGCTCGCGCTCTTCTTCCTGACGCTCGCCGTGATGTTCGGCCTGCTCGCCCTGGTGATGTTGAAGGGCGCGAGCCAGGACGGTTTCCACAGTCCCAACGGACTGCTGGCCTTCTTCACCTTGCTGCCGTCGCTCACGGTTTTGACGATGGTGTGCATGACGGCGTGGGCCGGCACGCGCATGGCGCTGGAGCGTTCGCTCGACAACGAAGACCCGCTATACTTCACGCCGCTGCCGCCGGAGCGCATCGTGCATGGCAAGCTGTTCGCCGCGCTGGCGCTCACCGGCATTTTCTTCTCGGCGGGCGCGCCGTTCCTGATGCTCACGATGATGATGCGCGGGGTGGACATCACGGCGGTCGCGTTCCTCACGGTCTTGTTTTATCAGGCCATCATCATCATGCACCAGACGGCCTTGGTGCTGGGCGGCCTGCGCGTGCGCAATGGCGTGAAGATCGTCATCGCGACGGCGGCGGGCGTTGTCGTGGCGCCCGCGATGCTCGGCTGGCTGGCGTGGCTGATGTATTACTCGTTCACCACGGCGGGCGGCTCGGGAGCGAATCTCGACTTCCTCTTTCCGGTGGCTTCGTTCTTCGGGCTGCTCTGCATCAAGGTGCTCAACACGGCCGTCGTGGCCTGCATCGCGCCGAATGGGCCGCGTTATTTCCTGCGCGACGAAATTGGGTCGGCTCAGGATGCCGCGCTGAATCAAGAGCCGCCGTTGACCGCGCCTGCCTGAACCTCACGCCACGGCAGCGGGTGGAACTGAAACTTCGCCGGGCGCCGCGCGTCGGCGTCGAGTTCCGCCGTCAGCCAGCCGCCGTCCTTGAGGAGTTGGATGCCGGTGAGCGAGGGGCAGAGCTGCACGTTGAACGGACGCCAGAGCTTCGCGTCATTTAGTCCCGTGCTCATGCGGCGTCCGCTCGCGCCGAGGAAGTGAATCACCGGCATCCCGGCGAGCAGGCGGCCCGTGCGCAGGACGAGCTGGGAGTGGAGATGGCCGATGACGGTGGCTTCAATCTGCGCGAATCGGTCGCTGACCTGCGGCACGCGCGCGAGGAAGGGCAGGGCGGTCGGGTCGTGGCAGAAGAGCAGCACGCGTTGGTGCGGGCTGAGGCCGGCGAAGGCGGCGCGGATTTCCTCCAGATGCGCGGCGCGCAACACCTCCCAGTCCGCACGTTCCTCCGCCAACATCTCGCGCTCATACACCGGCAATGCGAGCAATGTGGAAGTCACGCCGATGAAAACGTAGCGGCCCCACTCGAAGCGCCAGAACGGGCGCAAGCCAAGTCCCTCCGTCGTGCGCGGCCAGCTCGCGAGGCGCAAGCCGCCGTGCCCGCCGACCAGGCTCACCTTGCCCAACTCGTGATCGCCGATGGTGGCGTGCAGTTTGTCGCCGAAGCGCGCACGCAACTTGCCCAGGCATTCCTCCGCGCTGGCGTGGGCTGCGTCGTCGCTCACGCCCACGAAGCGCGAGTCCGCGTTGAAGTCGCCGTTGGCGATGACGAAGTCCGCAGTGCCCGAGCGACGGAGGAATTCTTCGAGGAAAGCACCGTTGCCCAGCGGGTCGCGCAGCCAGACGTAGCCGCGGTAGGCACGCACGAGCTGGCGCACGGGCCAGTTCGGCGCGCAGGCAATCTCGTAGCCAACCCGTTCGCGCTCGGCGGGGCCGGCGTGATGGATGTCGCTGACGATCAGGACGGTGGCCGTGGTGGTCACGAGCTGAACGGTGGCGACGGAAGGCCGGCGAGAGAAGCGAAAAGCCCGCCGGACATGGGTCGCGGCGGGCTTTGGGTGGAGGTGTGAAACTAGCTCACTGGGAAATGGAAACGTCTTTGGGATTGCTGATGACCGTGCCGGTGATTACTCCACCTACATTGGCTTGTCCCAAGCCTAACTGCTGGAGGACATTGCCTGCAAAGGTCGTCGCTTGAGCCTCTGCAAGAGTTGGAGCTCCAACCGACGCCTGACTCGGTCCCGCCGCCGGCGGCGCGTAGGCCTGCGGACCGGCCGCCGCCGAGATGGTGATGGTCACGCCCCGGTCAACGAACGTGACCGTGCCGCTGGTCACAATGATGCGGGTGATCTTGCCTGCGCGATCAGTCTGCACATTGTAAACGGTGCCCCGGATGCCGGCGACGCCGCTGGCGGACTTGATCTCATACTTGGAGGCGGCGGTGAGCTTGTTGATCACGTTGCCGGTGATGCCGCCTTTGCCGAGACTGATCTGCGTCGTGACGGTGCGGTCGGCGATGTTGGCGATGTCGAGGTTGTCCAGTTTGAGCGTCGTGTCCGGATCCACGCGGAGGAAGTCGCCATTCAAGCCCAGATTGAGGTCCACCGTGGAGCCGGGCCCGGTGGTGATGGTGTCGCCGGTGCCCAGGACCATGCCTTTGGCGAGGCTCCCGGTGGAACCCTTGGCATCGGTCTTGGTCGCCGTGCCGGTGACTTTCATCACCTCGGCGCGACCAGGGATGGCGGAGGCGAGGGTGGCGCTGCACAGGAGGGCGAAACCGACGCAGAGGAGTTGGCGAGTGAGTTTCATAAGTTTGGCTGGCTGCTGCTGGGGAGATCCATACCAAACTGGCATGGAAAGTGAAGCTCAAAGAAGCGGCCTGACAATCAAGGGCGCGGCGCGCGGTCACAAGTCCGGTCGGGACGCACGTTGACGCTCGTGTGGCTTTGGGCTTTGATCGCCGCATGCAAATTACCAGCCTCAAGGTGTTCTGCGATCTCAGCGAGACGGAGAGCTTCACGAAGGCCGCGCAGATCAACGGCGTCACGCAGTCCGCCGTGAGCCAGCAGATCAGCGCGCTGGAGCGGCAGTTCAAGGCCATGCTCATCGAGCGGAGCAAGAAGAAGTTCCGCCTCACGCGCGAGGGTGAGATCCTTTACGAATACAGCAAACGCATCATCCACACCTACGACGAGCTGCAAAACAAACTCGCCGAGGTGCGCGACATCGTCTCCGGCACGATCCGCGTGGCGACCATCTACAGCATCGGGCTGCACGACCTGCCGCCTTACATGAAGAAATTTCTCAAGGGCTTCCCCACGGTGAAAATCCACGTCGAGTATCGCCGCGCCAACCAGGTTTACGACGACGTGCTCGGCAACGTGGTGGACCTCGGCCTCGTGGCGTATCCCGTGAAAGACCCGCGCTTGGAGATCGTGCCGCTCCGGAAGGACCGCATGGTGCTCGTGTGCCACCCGCAGCATCCGTTCGCGAGGCTCAAGATCGTCCCGCTGGCCGCGCTGGCAGGCCAGAAGTTCATCAGCTTCGAACCCGACATCCCAACCCGCAAGGCGATTGACCGCATCTTCAAGGATCACGGCATCACCGTGCAGACCGTCATGGAGTTCGACAACGTCGAGACGGTGAAGCGCGCGGTCGAGATTGACGCCGGCGTGTCCATCCTGCCGCAGGCGACCATTGCGCAGGAGGTGTCGAAGGCGACGCTCGTGCAGGTGCCGTTCGAGGGCGAGGAATTTCACCGTCCGCTCGCCGCTCTCATCAAGAAAAACAAAGTGCTTTCGCCGGCGATGAAGCAGTTCCTCGCCATCGTGAAGGAGGCGTGAACGCTACGGACTACGCCGCGAAGAGTTCCTTCATCCGCTGCAACACCGGCGGCACCGCTGTGTAGGGATTCTCCTTCGCCTCGTATTCGAGCGCGATGTAGCCCTGATAATGCGCTTCGCGGAGGATTTGCACCTTCTTCGCCAGGTCCGCCGGCTCGGGATCCTTCGCGCCCAGCCGGTGAATCTCCACCTTCATCTGCACGTTCACCGCGTAGGGCGCGATCTTGGCGAAGTCGTCGTAGGGATTCTCCGTGCGGAAGTTGCCGGAATCCAAATTCACGCCGAGCCAGCGGCTGTTCACCTGCTTGATGAGCTTGAGCAGATGTTCGGCGCTGCCGATCGCGTCGTGGTTCTCGATGCCGAGGAAAATTCCCTTCTGCCCCGCGTAATCACTGCACTCCTCCAGCGCGCTGACCACCAGCTTGTCCGCCTCCTCGCGCGACAACTCCTTCGTCTGCCCCGCGAACACCCGCATATGCGACGTGCCCAGCACGGCGGCGCGGTCGATCCACTGCTTCGTCAGCGCGATCTCCGCGTCGCGCTTCTCGCCCTTGGGATGCGAGAAGTTGTTCCCGATGGCCGTGCCGCTGATCGCCACGCCTTTGACGAACGCGTGCCGCCGGAGCTGCACGAGATAGTCCGTGGACAACGCCTTGGGAAAATAATAACTCGTCACCTCCGCGCCGTCGCAGCCGTGCTCCGCGCAGTAATCCACGAACTTGAACATATCCATCGCCGGCCCGGCGGCGTTGGGCTTGCCCACGCCGCGTTGCAGCTCGCCGGGAAAGAATTCCCGGAACGAATACGCCGCGAGACTGAGCAGCAGCCGCGTCTTGCCCGTGCGGCCCAGCGGTTCGATGGCGTGCGCGACAGGCGCGGCGAGCAAAGAGGCGGCGGTGGTGTGGAGGAAGCGACGGCGGGAGCAGGTGTTCATGGTCTGGCAGCGAGCCAAGCACAAGCGGAGCGGAACGAAAACGAAAAAAAAACTGCCGCTGCCCTGGGCTTGGGCCGGCCAGCGGGCACGAAACTCAAGATAAATTGAATAGGAGAAAAATCCACTTGTGCAAAGTCCACTCAGCGGTTACGAATCCCAACCAGTCTTTGGTTGAAATGCTAGGTGACCCGATTCCACCCAATCACACTTCCTCCGAGGCGACGAATGTGCGCCCTGTTACCATGCCCGCCTCCGCCATCAACCCGCCCGACCTGAAAAAGCCCGCCGCGCGCGTCCTCATTGTCGAGGACAATTCCGAAGTCGGCGCCTTGATGGTGCGGGCCTTGAGCCGCGCGCTGGTGGACGCCACCCACGTCACCAGCGGCGAGTCGGCACTGCGACGGCTGGCCACTGAATACTACGACCTCATCCTGCTGGACATCGCCCTGCCCGGCATTAACGGGCTGGACGTGTGCCGCCAGTTGAAGGCAAACCCGCGTCACATGCACGTCCCCGTCGTCTTCTGTAGTTGCCTGGTGGGACACGGCTACAAGGCCGAAGCCCAGCGGCTCGGCGCGGTGGACTTCATCGAAAAGCCCTTCGAGCTGCTGCCCTTCCTCACCTGCGTCCTGGGCCATCTGAAGCTGAAGGTGCTGGACGAACAGGAAATGCGGGAACAATTGGCCAGGCCGCTGGCCTGATCGCGGGAGACGTTCGCCGCCCGTCAGGAAATGCGGGCGAGTTTTTTCCACGCGTTGGCGAAAAGGGCTTGCGCCCAACTTGAGCCGGCGTAGAAGGAGTTCGTCTCGCTGGCCGTTCCTATCCCCCGAGGGCATCCCCGCCCTCAATCTTCAGGGCCGCCAGCGGGACATTCCCTTTTCAGGGCGGCGGCAGGTCGCTCGGCGTGAAGGTCGTGACGGGAGCATCGGGGGCGCGCTTCACGTATTTGTCAAACCAGTGGACGGTTTCCCAGAGGACGTGCTCGACGCTTTCGCGGGCCTCGTAACTGTGGCCCTCGTGCGGGAGCAGGACGAGGCGCGCGATGCCGCCGTTGCCCTTGATGGCCTGGTAGAGCCGCTCGCTCTGCATGGGGAACGTGCCGGGGTTGCTGTCGGCCTCGCCGTGGATGAGCAGGAGCGGCTCGTTGATGCGGTGCGCGAACATGAAGGGCGACATGCGCGCGTAGATGTCCGGCGCTTCCCAGAGCGTGCGGCGCTCGTTCTGAAAGCCGAAGGGCGTGAGCGTGCGGTTGTAGGCGCCGCTGCGCGCGACGCCGGCCTTGAAGATGTCGGTGTGGGCGACGAGGTTCGCGACCATGAACGCGCCGTAACTGTGACCGCCCACGCCGACGCGGGCGGGGTCGGCGACACCCATTTCCACGGCCTTGTCCACGGCGGCCTTGGCGCTGGAGATGATTTGTTCGAGGAAGGTGTCGTTGGCCTTCTTCGTGTCGCCAATGACGGGCATCGTGGCGTTGTCCAGAACGGCGTAACCTTGCGTGACGAGGAACAAATGGCTCGCGCCACTGAAGGTGGTGTAGCGGTTCGCGCTCGTGGTGACCTGTCCGGCGGTGTCCGGGTCGTTGAACTCGCGCGGATAGGCCCAGAGGATCGTCGGGAGGCGCTGGCCGGGCTGGTGGTCGGCGGGCAGGTAAAGCGTGAAGGAGAGCGGCACGCCATCGGGCCGCTGATAGGTGACGAGCTGTTTGTGGATGCCACGGAGCTGCGGCATGAGATCGGGGAATTCGGTGAGTGTCTTGCGCCCACCGTCGGCCAGCGTGCGGATGTAGTAGTTGGCGGGGCGCGAGGGAGACTCGCGGCGGGTGATGACTTCCGAGGCATCAGGCTTGAGCAGCGCGACGACGGACTCGTGGCCGCCCTCGTCGCTCTGGAAGATGCGCTCAGAGCGGAGCGTGGCAAGATTGAGCGTGTCGAGGAACGGGCGCTCGCCATCGGGTGACGCGCCTGCACCGACGAGAAAGAGGTTGCCGTCGTTCACGCGCGCGACGCGGAAGCCGTTGGTCAACGGACGGAGCAAGGGCGAGCCGGGGTCGCTGTAGCGGTCCTGCGAGGACACGTCCCACAGCAGGCGCGAAGGCTCGGCGGGCGCGTTGGGGTTGACGAGCCAGGTGCGGTTCCAGCGACGGCTCGCCTGATACTCGCGCACCAGTGCCACGTCGGGGCGCTCGGTCCAAGTGAGACTCTGGAAGCGGTGCTCGGTTTTTTCCAGTTCGGTCGGATTGCCGGTGAAGGGCGCGTCCAGCATCAAGATGCGGTCACGGTGCGTGACCTTTTTGCGCGGGTCGCCGCCGTCGAGCGCCTCCACCCACGCCAATGTCGCGGGGCTGGTCGGACGCCACTGATAGCTGCGCGGGCCGGCGCGCACGCCGCCGATGGGAACCTCCTCGGCAAGCGGCAGGCTTTCGAGGTGGAACGCGACTTTGCCTTCGAGGTCGATGACTTCGACGGTGCGCGGGAACATCGAGGCCGGAAGTTGATATGAGTAAGGTCGCTCGATGCGTGACACGAGCACAAGCTGGCCGTTCGGCGCGGGGTCAATAGTGGAATAGATGCCCGGCGCACCGATGGGTTTGGTCTCGCCGCTCTTCGCGTTCACCAGCGCGAGCTGCGACGTGGCGTAATAGTCGAAGAGTTCCTCGTCGCGCGGAGATTCGAGCAAGTCCTGGAACGTCCGCGCGGGCGCGAGCTTGCCGGCGGTCTCCTGCACGGTGGGGCCATCGGGCACGCGCGGCTCGGCGGTCGGCTTGGGACGGTCGGCCGGAATGGTCTGGCAGAGGATCGCCTGGCTGTCGGGCATCCACTGGAATGCCTCGCCGATGGCGGCGTTGATGCCGCCCCGCAAACGGCGGAGCGAGCCGCGCTTGCCGTCGCCGATCCAGAGTTCAACCTCGCGCGAGCCGTGGCGAAGGAAGGCGAATTGTTTTCCATCCGGCGACCACGACGGCGGCGTGATGCGGGCGTTGCCGGGCAGCGTGAGCGCGCGTTCTTTTCCTTCCGGCAGCGGATGCAACGTCAGCTCGACGCAGCGTGGCGCGCGGTGCGGGCCGTTGTTCGCCGGGTTGATGCGCAGGCCGGCGAGGCGCAGGAGCGGTTCCGCGAGATCCGCGAGCGGCGGGTGGCGTTCGGCGCGGTAGATGATCATCGCGTCGCGCTGCGGGTTGAAATGCACCGACGGCGGCGCGGGTGTGGAGAGCAGTTCACCGATGGGCGGCGGGGCCTTCTGATAACCACCCTCCGCCGCGAGCAAATCGCGCGTGAACACGCCCCACGCGAGCAGCAGTCCGAGAACTGCCACGCGCCACGGAAGCCGGTTGAGGAGGAACCGAGACATCGGGCTTAGGCTGAACGTAGCGCAATTATGGCAAAGCGCCAGTGCCGGAGCAAGCGTTTAGGCTCGCTCTTGCAGCAGTGCCGAAAAACTCCGGCCCAAGTGGTCGGGGTGCGTGAGCGTCTGGAACTGCCGTCCACGCTCGCGGGTCCACTCGCCGAAGGCAGCGGGCTGCTGCATCGTGCGCTGCGCGATCCGGGTGAGGAAACGCGACTGTTCGGTGAGTTCCGTCGTGGCGAGTCCGGCGCGCTCGCCCGCGTGCGTGATGGCCGCGAAGTTTACGTGTGCCGTGATGTCCTGCGTGCCGGGCGCGGCGAGAATGTCGTCCACGAGCTGGTGCTCGCGATAGGCGCGGAGCGTGCCGTGGGGCTTGGTGGGATTGATGGCCTCGCCGGTCGTATGGCCGTAATCAAAGGTGAGCAACTTCCCGTGGCGCAAACACTGGGCGGCGATTTTCCACCAAAGCTCCGCGAAGGGCGCGCGTTCCAAAATAAACCCATCCGGCAAAATTGGCGCGAGGCTGGCCCACGCGCTCTCGCGGAGCGATTCGTCCAAGTCGCCCAGCGCGGCGGCGGGCTGCGCCAGCGCCGCGACGTTCGCGTGTAACTCGGTCAGCTTGGTCCAGAGGAAGCGCTCGCCCATCGCACGCACGCCCCACTCGAACCATCGCTGCTCCGCCGCGCTCCACGCGAGTCGGTGGACGGGGAAGGCGTCGAGCAGCTCGTTGGCAAAGATGACGCCGGTCACGCCGCCGGCCTGCTGGACTTCGCCCCAGTTGGCAAACCACCTCACACGCGCGCCGAACATGCTCAAGCGCCCGCGTTGCCACTCCTGTCGCCGCGGCGAAGGGTCGAGAATCCAATACTCGACGCGCTCCCGGAGGTCGGGCCGGCGGCGTTGGAGCCAGAGCAAAATGTCCTCCGCGAGCTGGCCGTCATGCGCGCCGGCTTCGACGATTTGGAAAGTTCCGACTGCCGGGTTCCGGCCTCCAAGTTCGTCGAGCCACGCGGAGAAGTGAAAGGCGAGCAGTTCCCCGAACAGCTCGCCCGCGCTCACGCTCGTGTAGAAATCCCCGCGCTGGCCGACTGCCGGACGGTTGCCTTCATAGTAGCCGTGCTCCGGGTGGTAGAGCGCCACTTCCATGAAACGCGCGCAGGACAGGGGACCGCCGCGGGCAATCTCCTCGCGGAGAATTTCAGCCAGCGACCGCGATGGCTTGCAGTCCGTCCCGCTATTCGCTATGACACGCCGAAACATAAACCCGAATCCGCTATGGCCAAGATTGACGCGTTCTTCAACCTGATGATGCAGCAGAAGGCTTCCGACCTTCACCTGGCGTCCGGCAGCCCGCCCATTCTCCGCATCAGCGGTGAACTCCGTCGCGTGGACTACCCGCCGCTGGAGAGCGACTCGCTCAAGGCGATGCTCTATGAAATCGCGCCGGAAATCAAAGTGAAGCAGTTCGAGGAAACCGGCGACGTGGACTTCGGCTACGAGATTCCGAGCGTGGCCCGTTTCCGCGCGAACTTCTTCAACCAGAAATACGGCTGCTCCGCCGTGTTCCGCCAGATTCCCAGCAAGGTGCTTTCCTTCGAGGACTTCGAGAAGTTCGACGCGCCGCTGCCCGCCGTGCTGCGCAAGTTCCCGATGATGCACAAGGGCCTCGTGCTCGTCACCGGCCCCACCGGCTCCGGCAAGTCCACCACGCTCGCGGCGATGATTGATTACGCGAACAAGAACCGCCACGACCACATCCTGACCGTCGAAGACCCGATCGAGTTCGTCCACCAGAGCCAGGGCTGCCTCATCAACCACCGCGAGGTGGGGATGCACACGAAGTCCTTCGCCTCCGCGCTCAAAGGCGCGCTGCGCGAAGATCCCGACATCATTCTCGTCGGCGAAATGCGCGACTTGGAGACCATCGAACTCGCGCTCACGGCGGCGAGCACGGGCCACCTGGTCTTCGGCACGCTGCACACTCCCAGCGCCGCGAAGACGGTGGATCGTATCATTGACGTGTTCCCTGCCGACCAGCAGAACAAGGTGCGCGCGACGCTTTCCGAGGCGCTCAAGGGCGTGGTGGCGCAGAACCTCTTCAAGCGCATTGACAAGCCGGGCCGCGTGGCTGCGCTGGAGATTCTTGTCTTCACCACGGCCGTCGCGAACATGGTGCGCGAGGGCAAAACCCACCAGATTCCCGGCATGATCCAAGTCGGCAAGAAGCTCGGCAACACGCCGCTGGACGACTCCATCATGGATCACCTGCGCATGAAGCGCATTGCTGCGAAGGACGCCTTCGACAAGTCGCTCGACAAGAAAAAGTTCTTCCCCTTCCTCACTCCCGCCGAGCAGGAGGAGGCCCGGTCGAATGGCGACGCGGATTGATTGGCCTCACGAAACCCGCCCTAACCTATGCGCGCCAACGAACTCGACTACATGCTCACCACGATGTTGGACTCCAACAAGGACGTGTCCGACCTCAACATCACCGTGGAGAAACCACTCCAGGTGGAGTCCTCCGGCCAGCTCGTCGCCGTGCCCATCAATCCGCCGGTGGACAAGCTCACGCCCTTCCAGACCGAGCAGATCGCGCTCAACCTCCTCGGCGGCAGCCGCCGCTTGACGGAAGATTTGATCCGCACCGGCTCGTGCGACTCCTCGTATGCGCTCGGGCAGAAGGCTCGCTTCCGCGTGAACATCTTTTCGCAGCGAGGCAATTACTCCTGCGTCCTCCGCAAGCTGAACACGCAGATACCCACGCTCGAACAACTCAAACTTCCGCCCATCTTCAAGGAAATCGCGAAGGAAAAGACCGGCCTCGTCCTCGTCACCGGCGCGACCGGCTCCGGCAAGTCCACCACGCTGGCCGCGCTCCTCAACGAGTTCAACGAGACGAAGTCCATGCACATCGTCACGTTGGAAGACCCCGTCGAGTTTGTTCACCCGCAGAAGAAGGCCACCTTCAACCAGCGCGAGATGGGCACGGACTTCGACCGTTTCTCCAGCGGCCTGCGCGCCGCGTTGCGCCAGGCGCCGAAGGTGATTCTCGTCGGCGAGATGCGCGACCGGGAAACCGTCGAGCTGGGTCTCTCCGCCGCCGAGACGGGACACCTCGTGATGAGCACGCTGCACACGATTGACTGCGGCCAGACCATCAACCGCATCCTCGGCCTGTTCGAGACGAGCGAGCAGGAGCAGGTCCGCGAGCGCCTTGCCGACACGCTCCGTTGGGTGGTCAGCCAGCGCCTCGCGCCAAAAATCGGCGGCGGACGGCAGGCCATCCTCGAAATCATGGGCAACAACGTCCGCACCAAGGAGTCCATCCTGCAGGGCGAGTCCGAGGGCAAGACCTTCTACGAGATCATCGAGGCGAGCTACACGTTCGGCTGGAAGAGTTTTGACCAGGCGTGCATGGAGGCCTTCGAGCAGAACCTCATCACCGAGGAAAACGCGCTGCTCTATTGCAGCAAGCGCGGCCCCACCTCGCGCGGCATTGACAACATCAAGAAAAAGCGCGGCGAGGTCACGACCAGCGTCACCAGCCTCGGCATGAAGAAGGACGGCCCCGCCCACGGCGCGGCCGCGGCCCCCCCCCCGCCGCTGACCTTGAGGCTGAAATGATCCGCGCCGTCTGACCACCGCCCCATTTTCCCATGAGCCAGCCCTTCGCCGAATACGAGTTCATCAGCCCCTCGGACAAGCCCGCGCTCCTCGCCCTGAGCAGCATGGAGGTCCTCGCCAACGTCCAGACCATCGTGCTGGAGTGCGGCTACAAGATTCACATCGCCAGCAACCACGACGACTTCACCCGTCGCTTTGGCGCGCTGAACTACCACCTCGTCGTCGTCGAGGAGCTGTTCGCCGCCGGCACGCCCGAGGAGAACCTCTCCCTGCGCGCGCTCCAGTGGCTGCCGATGGCCCGCCGCCGGCACGCTGTCATCATCCTCATCAGCGAGCGGCTCCAGACCCTCAACGCCCTGCACGCCTTCCAGCAGAGCGTCCACGCCGTCGTCAACAAGGCCGACCTCAGCAGCCTTGGCTCCATCATCCAGAAGACCACCGGCGACAACGACCTCTTCCTCCACAACTACCGCGAAGTCCAGGCCGCCGCCGCGAAGGGAAAGATTTAGCCCGCCGCCAGCGGCGGCCTGCCACCCAGACACCGCGCCGGCGCGGACGGTGGGCGGCGACCGGGCCGGGCAAGGTTCAACGGTTCAAGTTCAAGGCTTCAGCGGGAAGGCCGGCTCCACCTGGAACCTCAAAACCTTCCCCCCGAGCCCTGCTTCCACTCACGGCATCGCGACCTGCTTCACCGCGCCGTCCGTGCTGCCGGTGCTGTTGGTCGCGCGGGCCTTGAAGCTCACCGTCTTCCCGGCGGCTCCCACGAGCGTCACGGTCTGCCCGGCGAGGTTCAGCACGGCCTCGTGCGTGAACTCCGCGTCCACGCCCTCGATCTTCCACACGAGCTTGAAGCTCGTCGCGTGGTCGCCACCGCCCGCGACGTAGGTGAACACCGCCTTGTCCGGGGCCTGGACCACCGCCGTGTTGATCTCCAGCGCATCCGGCGCCGGTGTTTGTGGCCCGGTGTTGATCTGCGTGAGCGCGTTGCGCTCCGGCGAGCCGGCGGCGAATTCGCCCTCCCACGCGGCGAACCACCGCTTGTTGTTGGCGTCCACCTTCACGGCCAGCAGGCGCAGCGCCTCGCGCTTCTGGGTCAGCTTGCCCCGCTCGTTCTCCACCGTCTGCATCAGCCCGTTTTGGTTCCCGAGCGCCGTGCTCAACTGCGCGACCGTCGCGCCGCCCACCAGGAAATCCCCCGGCGGCACCGGCAGCGCGGCGCGCAGCGCGTTGACCCGGTTCCACAGGCTGATCGTCCGCCGCGTGCGCGCCGCGATCGTGTCCGGCGAATCCGGGTTGATGTCGCGCAGGTTCAGGATCTCCTTGTGCAGTGAGTCGTCGGGCTTGAGTTCGCCCTCCAGCTTGCGCGGAAAGCGGATGCACAAGTCCTCCATGAACCCCAGATTCGTGTCCCGCGCGTCCCGCGCCACGTCGAGCACGTCCTGCTGCACGTCGCGTTCGTTCGCCTTGGTCTGCAGGCCCGAGGTGTCCGTCGTGTGTCCGGCCAGCGTCACCTCGCCGAACACGAACGCGTTCGCGAACGTGCCCCAGACGCCGATGGACTGCTGGCCCCGATGATAGATGTCTTCCCATTGTTCACTCATAGGTTTGCTCTCTTTCCGTTGTGCCGCCCGCGGGCGCCCCAGCCGGGCCGCCCCACTCAGGGCGGCTCCTCAAACCGGCTCCGGCCCCTGTTGATGGCTGGCCTTTCGCCAGCGGGTTAATGTGCGGGAGGAACCGATGATGGAAATGCTTCCGTGGACTGCTTCATTACTAGAGGCTATCCCAAAACCTCCTTTAACAAGATGAGCGTGCAGCCAAAAT
>CAYZJP010000052.1:0-32428 GCA_964478755.1 uncultured Klebsiella sp. | reverse complement strand
TGGGCTTTCCCTCGGTGTCCTCTGTGCCTCTGTGGTTAAATCAGCGTTTCCCTAAGTATGTCCCTTGATCGCGGAACGAGTTCCGTGTCGTAGTTACTTCCCAATCTCCAGCGCGAAGAGCTGCTTCTTGTCGCGCTGGTAGAGCTTGCCGTCGGCGAGGGCCGGGTGGCTCCAGGTGTTGCCGCAGACTTGGATGCGGCCCAGCTCCTCGAATTTCTCCGGGCTGGCGTTCTCCTCCTTCGCGCCGACGAAACTTCAATTCGCATCGCGTTGAGTGCCTCCGCACTGGAGGCTGCGGAGCAAACGGTGCAATTCGTCCTTTGGCTTCACGCCATGAGCGAGTAGGTTTCCGGCCCAGCTATGCTACGAACCTTGCTCCTTCTCGTAGAGCTGTGTGTTCTCAGCAGCCCTGCCTTCGCCGCTGAGTCACGCAGCGTGTCGGCGCTCGCCGACCTGCCCTACAAGAGCGGCGACAAGCTCGCCGACTACGAGCGGGAGCGGTGCAAGCTGGACCTTTATCTGCCTGCGGGTGCCAGGGCATTTCCAACGCTCGTCTGGTTCCACGGCGGCGGACTGACGGGCGGCGTGAAGAATGGCAAGGACACGGTGGCGCTGGCGCGGAGTCTCGCGGCTTCCGGCGTGGCCGTCGCGTCGGTCAATTACCGGTTGAGTCCCAAGGCGACTTATCCCGCTTACATCGAGGATGCGGCCGCGGCCTTTGCGTGGGTGCGGACGCACATTGCGGAGCACGGCGGCGACGCGCAGCGGGTTTTCATCGGCGGACACTCGGCGGGCGCCTACCTGACCTTCATGCTGGGCCTCGACGCGCGTTATCTGCGTGCGCACGGCTTGGAGCCGGCGAGCATCGCCGGGCTGATTCCCGTCAGTGGCCAGACCATGACGCACTACACGGTGCGCAAGGAGCGTGGCATCGGGATGTTCACCATCACCGCCGATGAAGCCGCGCCCGTCTTCCACGCGCGCAAGGACACGCCGCCCATGCTCGTGCTCTACGCCGACAAGGACCTGGCCGCGCGCGCCGAGGAGAATGCCTACCTCGTCGCCACGCTCAAGGGCGCTGGCAACACCAATGTCACCGGATTGCTCCAGCACGACCGGAACCACGGTGCCATCGCCAGCCGCATCGCGGAGCCGGGCGACCCGGCGCGTCAGGCGATTTTGGAGTTCATCGAAGCTCCGTCCAAACCGCGCCCGGCCGTGTCTGCGGGGAAGTAGCCTTTTGAATTGCGCGGGCACAGTCCGCAGCCTCGTAATCCACCAGAAGACGCACAGCCTGCGACTGCCGCTTCGCCTTCACCGTCTCGGATTGCGTTGACCTGCCTCTCCCGTGCGCTACCGTCGGCGTATGCCAAAACTTCCCTTCCTCCCCTTGCTGGCCGGTCTGCTTGCTGCCGGACTTACGGCGGGCTGCGAAAAGAAAGAGCCGAAACCGGCCACGAGTGACCCATCCGCCGAGCAACAACAGAACCCCGTGGTCGAGTCCGAGCGCGACCCCGTGAAGGTCCAGCGGATCAACAAGAAGCTCGATGACATTGTCTTCCCGGAATTCACTGCGCCCGGCATTCCCCTGCCCGATCTGGTCAAAGCGGTTCTGGAACCGGGCACGAGAAAGTATGACCTAGCCGAGAGTGACCCTGCGAAGAAGGGTCTGAACTACATCATCAACAATGTCGCCTTCGACTACATCTCCCTGAAAGCCGCTCCCGCCGCTTCGCCCTCTCCATTGCTCGATCTCAAGGGCAATCCCATCACGGCGGGCGCTGATGGAGTGCAAAAGCCCGATCTCGACACTGTGCTTATCAAATTAGAAAGCATGCTTAGGGGGCTCACCTTGCGGCAGGTCTTGGATGTCATCTGCAAGACCGCCGAGGTGAGGATGCCGGACGGTCGGCCAGCCGGTTTGAAATACGTGGTCGAGGAATACGGCATTGCCTTTTACCCCATTTTCCCCGCACTACCACCACGATGAGATAATGAACAGGGTCATCGAAGTGACGGAAAGCGATTTCTCGTCAAGGCAGCGCGCGGTTAGAATACTTCCACAGCTATGAAACGATTTGCCCTCCTCCTTGCTTTGCTTTGCGTTCTTTGCGGCCATGTCTTCTCCGCCGACGCTCCCAAGGCCGATGCCAAAACCAAACCCGCCGTCAAACCTGCCGAGCCGCAGCATGCGCCCACTCAGGCAAACATCGCCTACGGCGCGCACGAGGGGCAGGTGCTGGACTTCTATCGCGCTGACTCCAACAAGCCGACGCCCGTGGTCTTCCACATCCACGGCGGCGGCTGGGTCGCGGGCGACAAGAAAGGCGTCGCGAGCTTGGAGAAGTATCTCGCGGTGGGCATCTCAGTCGTCTCCATCAACTACCGCTATAGCACGCAGGCACAGCTCGCGGGCGTGAAGCCGCCAGTGGAATGGCCGTTGAACGACGCTGCGCGCGCGTTGCAGTTCGTGCGCAGCAAAGCGAAGGAATGGAACCTCGACAAGCAACGCATTGGTGCGACCGGCGGCAGCGCGGGCGCGTGTTCCTCGCTCTGGCTCGCATTCCACGACGACCTCGCCGACCCGAAGAGCGCGGACCCCGTCGCGCGTGAGTCCACTCGGCTGTGGTGCGCCGCCGTGATTGGCGCGCAGACTTCGCTCGACCCGAAAGAGCTGAAGGAGTGGACACCCAACAGCCGTTACGGCGGCCACGCGTTCGGCTTCATGCCGGACCCAACGGACAACAAGACACGCGACACGCAGTTCGCCGCGTTCCTTGCCGCGCGCGAGTCCGTGCTGCCGTGGATCAAGCAGTATTCCCCCATCGAGCACGTCACCGCGGACGACCCGCCGATCTGGATGATCTATTCGACACCGCCCGCGCTCGGCCAGGAGCAGAAGGATCCGACGCACACGGCGAACTACGGCGTGAAGCTTCAGGAAAAGTGCAAGGCCATCGGCGTCGAATGCGAACTCGTCTATCCCGGCGCGCCGGACGTGAAGCACGCGAAGGTCGAGGACTATCTCATCGCAAAACTCAAGGCGGAGAAGCGGTAAAGCTCGCCGGCACGGCTTGGAATTTTGAACTTTGAACACCGGGCGTTGAACGGCACTCTCGCCGCGTCCGCCATGCCGCCGTCATTGCCACACGAAGCGAAACGCCCCGCCGTCCGGCTGACCAACGTCACCAAGACCTTCGGCGCGCACACCGCCGTCAACCAGCTCTCGCTCGAAGTCCCCACTGGCTGCACCTACGGCTTCATCGGCCCCAACGGCTCCGGCAAGACCACCACCATCCGCACCATTCTGCACATCTTCCACCCCGACTCCGGCGAGGTGGAAGTGCTCGGCGAGCGCAGCACGCGCGCGGCGAACGACCGCATCGGCTACCTGCCCGAGGAGCGCGGCCTCTACAAGAAGATGACCGTCCGCCGCGTGCTCGCCTACTACGCCGCGCTCAAGGGCATGGCTCGCAACGACGCCGCGAAAGCCATCGAACTATGGCTGGCCAAAATGGGCTTGAGCGAGTGGGCCGACAAAAAGATCGAGGCGCTCTCCAAGGGCATGGCGCAGAAAATCCAGTTCATCGCCGCCGTCATCGCCCAACCCGAGCTGCTCATCCTCGACGAACCCTTCTCCGGCCTCGACCCGGTGAATCTCGAAGTCATCCGCTCGGCCATCCTCGAACTCCGCGCCGCCGGCACCACCGTCATCTTCAGCACGCACGACATGGCGATGGCCGAGACGATGTGCGACTTCATCTTCATGATTTACCGCGGCAACAAGGTGCTCGACGGCACGCTCGCCGCGATTCAGCAGGGCTTCGGCGAGGACACCATCCGTGTGAGCACCACCGGCGGCGCGGAACTCCTCCGCAGCCTGCCGGGCGTCGAACTGGTGCGCGACCTCGGCCAGTCGCAGGAGCTTCGCCATCGCGACCCGCAGGCGCTTCTGCGCGACCTCGCCGCGCGCACGACCGTCCGCCACTTCGAAGTCTGCAAACCCTCGCTCCACGACATCTTCATCCGCATCGCGAAGCCTGACGCGAGCGAACTGTCGGTGACCAAGACGACAGGAGGTGGCTCATGAAAAAAATCTGGCGCGTCGCGATTACCGAGTATCTCAACGCCGTCCGCAGCAAGGCGTTCATCATCGGCGTGCTCGCCCTGCCCGTCATCATCGCCATCAGCGCCGGCCTGCAATACTACGGCCAGAAAAAGAAGGACCTCACCGACCGCCGCGTCGCCGTGGTGGACCGCACGGGCGTGCTCTTCCCCGCGCTGGCCGCGAAGGCGAAGGAGCGCAACGAGAAATACATCTTCGACCGCAGTCCGGGTGCGAAGGGCGAACAAGTCTCGCCGCGCTTTTTGCCGGAGCAACTCGACGCCGCGAAGGCAGCCAACTCGGGCGCAGATTTACTGCTCTCCGAGCGCGTGCGTAAAAAGGAAATCACCGGCTTCCTCGTCATCGGGCGGGACGCGCTCTCGCCCGACGGCGGCAAGGACGCGGAGATTGCCTGGTTCACGCAGGCGCACACATTCAACGAGCTGCCCGACTGGCTCGAGCGCACGCTCAACGAGGAAATCCGCCGCTTGCGCTTCGAGCAGGCGGGCGTTGACCAGAAGCTCATCCGCAAGCTGTCGCAGAACGCGTATCTCAAGCGCCTCGGCCTCGCGAAGGTGGACGCGACGGGCAAGGTCGAGAAGCCGAAGGAGGAGAACCGCCTCGCGACCTTCGGCGTGCCGGCGGGCTGCATGTTCCTGCTCTACATGATGGTGATGAGCGCCGCGCCCAGCCTGCTGAACACGGTGCTGGAGGAGAAGATGGCGAAAATCTCCGAGGTGCTCCTGGCCTCGGTGACGCCGTTCCAGCTCATGCTGGGCAAGCTGCTCGGCGGCACGCTCGTGTCGCTCACGCTGTCCGCGCTCTATCTGGGCAGCGCCACCTTCATGCTGTGGAAGGCGGGCTTCCTGCATCTCGTGCCGCCGCAGATTTTCCTCTGGTTCCTGCTCTTCCAATTGCTCGCGCTGCTCATCTTCGGCTCGCTCTTCTCGGCCATCGGCGCGGCCTGCTCGGAGATCCGCGACGCGCAGAACTTTATGTTTCCCGTGATGATGATGGTGATGCTGCCGTTCTTCGTGTGGATGCCAATCATGCAGTCGCCCAACAGCGCGTTCGCGCGCGGCTTCTCGCTCTTCCCGCCGGCGACGCCGATGCTGATGATGCTGCGCATCGCCATCCCGCCCGGCCCGCCGTGGTGGGAAATCGCGCTGGGTGTGCTGCTCACGACGCTCTTCATGCTGCTCTGCGTCTGGGCCGCCGGAAAAATCTTCCGCATCGGCCTGCTCTCGCAGGGCCAGACGCCGACCTTCGCCAAGCTGGTGAAGTGGGTCGTGTCGAAATGAGCCGGGCGGCGAAACGACTGCTTTGCCTCGCAGGCCCGCGCGGTTAGTCTGCGTCACCGACATGAAACGCCGTGATTTTTTGAAAGCCTCCGTCGCCGCCTCCGTTGTCACCACTGCCGCCTCCGCACCTGCTGCCGCCAGGCCCGGCTCCGAGTATTACGAACTTCGCACCTGGTCGCTCAAGGCCGCCAAGCAGCCGCTGCTCGACGCTTATCTAAGCCGCGCCTTCCTGCCCGCGCTCAAGCGCCTCGGCCTCGGTCCCATCGGCGTGTTCGTTGAGCCGCAGCCGAACGACGAGGTGAAGTTGCACGCGCTCATCGTCTATTCCGCCCCAGATCAGTTCACCACCTTGTCTGCACGTCTCGCCGCCGACGCCGAGCATCAGAAAGCCGGAGCGGAGTATCTCAACGCGAAGGCCAGCGACCCGATTTACTCCCGCATCGAAAGCTCCTTCATGGCCGCCATCGAGGGCGTGCCGAAGCTCGTGAAGCCCGACGCGACGAAGCCGCGCCTGTTCAACCTCCGCATCTACGAGAGCCACAACGAGCGCGCGGGAAAGAAGAAGATCGAGATGTTCAACCGCGGCGAGCTGGCCATCTTCAAGCGCACCGGCCTCACGCCCGTGCTGTTCGGCGAAACCCTCATCGGCACCGCGATGCCGAATCTGACCTACCTCCTCGTCTTCCCCGACGACGACGTGCGCAAGAAGGCCTGGGACACCTTCCGCGCTGACCCCGAGTGGGTGAAGCTCAAAGCCGTCCCGGAATACGCCGACAAGGAGATCGTCCTGAAGGTCACGAACCGCCTGCTCAAGCCCGCGCCATATTCGGAACTGTGACGCGGAGCGCGGCCTTCAGGTCGCAGAGAGTGACGAACTTCTTCTGGATCGCGTGACTGGTCTTTTCCAGCCGAGGCCTTCTGCGGCGTGAACGCGCGCTCCCGCCCCTAATACACATCACGCTGGTAGCGATTTTCCTTTTTGAGGGTGGACACGTAAGCCGTGGCTTGCTCGGCACTCTTGCCGCCGACGGTCTGGATGACTTGGTGCAAGACGGTGTCCACATCCTTCGCCATGCGCGAGGCATCGCCACAGACGTAGAAGCCGCCGCCCTCCTCCAGCCACGTGAAGAGTTCCTTCGCGTGTTCCAGCATACGCGTCTGCACGTAAACTTTCTCCGCCTGGTCGCGGCTGAACGCCACATCAACTCGCGCCAATGTGCCGTCGTTCTGCATTGCTTCGATCTCTTCGCGGAAAAGAAAATCCGTCGTCGCTCGCTGGTCGCCGAAGAAAAGCCAGTTCTTCCCTTTCGCTCCCACTGCCCGCCGCTCCTCCAAGAACGCGCGGAATGGTGCGATGCCCGTGCCGGGGCCGACCATGATCATCGGTGCGTCCGGATTTGCGGGAGGACGGAAGTTGTTGTTGTGATGCACGAAGACTGGCACCACGCCGCCCGCCGGCACGCGCTCGGCGAGGAAGGTCGAGCACACGCCTTTGCGGGGGCGGCCCAGCGAATCGTAACGCACCACGCCCACGCAGAGATGCACTTGGCCGGGGTGTGCCTTCGGGCTGGAGGAGATGGAGTAGAGGCGCGGCTGGAGTTTCTTGAGCAGTGCAACGAACTCGGTCGGCGCGAACTTCGCCGCCGGATACCCGTGGAGCAAATCAATGATCTCGCGGCCCCAAGTGAACTTGGTCAGCTCGCCGTTCGCGCCCGGCCCGGTGAGCTTCAGCAGCTCCGCATCGCCGCTTCTTTCCGCGACGGCCTTGAGCAGCGGCTGCGGGATGCGCGTGATTTCGTAGTGATGAATCAACGCCTCGCGCAGCGGCGTTTCCTTGCCATCGCGGTCGGGCACCGGCTCCTCGCCGGAGCAGCTCAATGCGCGCACAACCTCCTCGACCAGTTCCGCGCAATTCGTCGCGCGCACGCCGAGCGCATCGCCCGCCTCGTAGCTGAGGCCGGAGCCTTCGAGGCCGAACTCAAAGTGGCGCGTGTCTTTCGCGGAGCCTTCGCCGTTGAGCCGGACGTTGGCGAGCAGTGGCGCGGGGAATGGGTGTGACTTCGAGTAAGTGGAAACAGTCTTCGACGGCGCGGCTTCAACCTCGGGTGCCGCCGATTGTGCGGGCACGGCGGCGGGGGCCAGCGCGTTCAGCGCCCCATCCAGCCACTTCGCGAACGGCTCCTCATACTCCACATCGCAGTCCGTGCACTGGTGGACGCGCGTCGCGCCAAGCTTTTCCAGGCGCTCGTCCACGCCCTTGCCGAACGCGCAGAACTTCGGGTAGTTCGTGTCGCCCAGTGCGAGCACGGAAAACCTCGTCTGCGTCAACTTCGGTGCGGCGTCGCTGTTGAGGAATTCCGAGAACGCCTTCGCATTGTCGGGCGGCTCGCCGTCGCCGTAGGTGCTCGTGACGATCAGCAGCGCGGACTCGGACGCGAGCTGCGCGGTCGCATATTTGCCGAGATCCTGAATCGTCGGCGCGAAACCCCGCTTGCCGGCCTCCTTGGCGATGCGCTTGGAGAGGTTCTCCGCGTTGCCGGTCTGTGAGCCGAACAGGATCGTAAGCGGCGTCAGCGGCTTCGCTTCAGGCGCGGGAGCGGAAAGGTCCGGCTGCGGCGCGCGGGAGAACAGGCCGGCGAGAAAGCCGTTGAGATACGCGCGCTGTTCCGGAGTGAACGGCGCGTTGTCGGGGAGAACAGGGACAAAATTCTGCTGATTCATTCGCTGAACATTTCCTGAAGTTGCTTCACCTCGTGTCGGCGGGTGAAGGCGGCGAAGGTTTCGCCGGGGTTCCGCTTCGCTTGATAGGTTTTCAGCACGCGCTCCAGCAGCAACGGCAAATCGCTGAACGGGATGCCGGTGAAGACCTGTTTGCCGATGGCCACGTCCGCGCCGGTGCCGCCGCCGAAGACGACGTGGTAGCCCTCGCTGCTGGCCGCGCCCACCTTCACGCCCTGCAGGCCGATGTCGCCGACGTAGTGCTGCGCGCAGGAGTTCGGACAGCCGGTGAGGTGGATGTTGATGGGGTGATCGAGCTGGAGCTTTTTGTTGAGATGCGCGCCGAGCGCGACGGCCTGGCCCTTGGTGTCGGTCGCGGCCCATTTGCAGCCGGTGTTGCCCGTGCAGGCGACGAGGCCGCCGAGGAGGTTCGTCGCCTCGTGGTGCAAACCGATGCGCACGAGCTGGCGCTTCACGGTCTCGACGAAGGCGTCCGGCACGTCGGGAATCAGCACGTTCTGCCACGGAGTGAGCCGGAGCGCGCCGGAGCCGTAGTTCGCCGCGAGGTCCGCAATGCGGCGCATTTGCTTCGTCGAAAGCACGCCGACGGGCACGACCACGCCGATGTAATTTTTCCCCTTCTGCGACTGGCGATAAACGCCGATGTGCCCGTGCTTCACCGCTGCGGGCCGCTTGATGCACTGCTCCAGCGGGAACTTCACCAGCGGGAACGCCAGCTTCTTCTGCGTCTCGGCGAGGAACTTTTCCACGCCCCACTTGTCCACGAGATATTTCAGCCTAGCCTTCTTGCGGTTGGTGCGGTCGCCGTTCTCGATGAAGACGCGGATCATCGCAGCGGCGACGGCAAGCGCTTCAGTGGGCTTGACGAGAATCCCGCAGTCCTTCGCGAGCTGCTTGTGGCCCGAGATGCCGCAGAGTTCCACGCGGAAGTAAACACCAACTGGCAGAGCAACGGGCGCTGAGTCTTTTAGCGGTTCACCCTTGGCTTCCGCCGCCAGCTTCACCGCCATGAAGCCGATGTCATTCGTGTCCGCCACGGTGTCCACCGCGCCGCCGCCCTCGAAGGCCACGTTGAACTTGCGCGGCAGGTTGTAGAACTCGCGATGGTTGAGAATGTAATGGTGCAGCGCGTGCGCGAAGGGCCGTGTGTCGAGCAACTCCTGCGGATCGAAGCCGGCCGTGGGCGACGCGGTGACGTTGCGGATGTTGTCCACGCCACTTCCCTTTGCCGTGAGGCCGATGCTTTGGAGGCGTGTGAGGACGGTCACCAGGTTCTCCGGCGCGATTTCGCGGACCTGCACATTTGAGCGCGTCGTCACGGCGGATTTGCCGTTGCCGAATTCCTCCGCAATGTCCGCGAGGCCGCGCAATTGAACCGCCGTCAGTTCGCCCGCCGGAATGCGACAGCGCAGCATGAAACTCTTCTGCACGGGCGAGACGTGAAACATCCCGAAGTTGCGGAAGCGAAACGTGTTTTCCTCGTCCGGCAATTTGCCCGCCTCGGCGTGCGCGAGAATGCGATCCCAGCCGTCGAGCGGATGTTCCTCGTGCTTCCATCGCTCTTCCTTCGCCACGTCGCCGAGCGGCGTGCCGTAGATGGTTTCCTCCGCGAGGTTCGCGCCGCCCTGCGCCGCGTCGCCGGTGAGTTGACCGTTCGAAGTCGTCCCGACGTGGGGAAACAGTCCGCGCTGCGCGACGCCGGCCATGAAGCCGGTGAGGTATTCCTTCTGGGCGTCCGTGAAGGCTGCGCCCGCAGGCAGCGTATGCGTTTCTTGCACTGTGCTCATGGCTTGGCTGTCGCCGCAGCGTGATTTGCTGCGGCTCGTTCGGCGTCGGCGAGTGCGCGTCCGAGCAGCGCCGTCTCGTGCGGGCCAAATGTAAGCTTGAGCGCTGCGGCTCGCGCCGATTCGGTCATCTTCAGCCACGACTTGCGCAGTGCGTTGGTCATCGTCTCGTCATCGGTCTTCGCCGCCAGCGCCGCGAACTGGAACTGTAGGAACACCAGACAGAGCGCATCCTCGAGCGCTCGGCTGTCCGGGTCGGCCGGGAAATTTTCCTTCAGGTTCAGGGCCTGAACTTTTGCAACCGAACCCTCGGTGTAGCCGACTTCGCGAAGAATCCGGCCGGACTTCTCCGCATGGAACTTTTTCAGGTCAGCTCTCCACTTCAGATAGCCGGCGCGGGTCATCGGGTAGCTGGCACGGGGAATCTCCCATCGGCACAGATGCTGGCACCGGGCCGCAAGCCGCAGCGGTTCGCTGGCGTCGGGCCGAAGCAGGAGCACCCAGTCAGTCAGCCGACGCGCGTAGAGCAACTCACGCGGCTGCGAGACGCCATCCGCCAACTCGGTGTTTGGGTCGCGCGCGTTCTCCTCGTCGAAGCGGCGGAGTGCGGCCTCGAAGCGGGCCAGTTCGGCGGGCTGAAATGAAATGCTGCTCATGGTCGGGAACTGCACCGCGCTCACTCAAATGCGCAACAGGATTTCACCGTTCTGTTCGCAAGCTTGGTAGGTCTTCACGCATTCGCCCTTCTCGCTGCCTTCGCCGGTTTCCAAATTAAATTTATGCGAGTGCAATGGGCAGATGACCTTGCCGCCGCCGCTGACGCCTTCGGAGAGCGGGCCTTGCTTGTGCGGGCAGCGGTTCTGCGTGGCAAAGAGCCGTCCATCGCGCTGCCGGAAGACGGCGATCTCCTCGCTGCCGACCATGTAGCACCGGCTGTGGCCCGCGGCGATTTTGTCGATGCTTCCGAGATTGATCGTGGTGTTGGTGTTCATAGGAATCAGCCGTTGTTCTCAGCGACTTCGAGGGCGTGCGTTAGTTCTGGCCCGCTGAACTGCGCGGCGTAGGCGGGCACTTCCGCTTCCTTCCATGGGTCTTTGTAAGCATCCACGGCCTTTTGGATTTCCGTGTCAAGCCGGGCGCAAATGCCTTCGCTGTCCTCGATCAAAATCTTTTTCACGGTCTCGATGCCGAGGCGCTCGACGAAGTGGTAGGTGCGTTCGAGATACTTGCCGTGCTCACGGTAATACTGCATGAAGCGGCCCATGTGCAGCAGCACTTCGTCATGGGTCTTCACGGTGACGAGCAGGTCGCCCTTGCGCACGCTGCCGCCGGCTGCGCCGCCGATGTAGATTTCCCAGAGGCCGCCCTCGATGGCCACCGCGCCGAGGTCTTTCACGTATGCCTCGGAGCAATTGCGCGGGCAGCCGGCCGTGGCCAGCTTCATCTTGTGCGGCGACTCGACGCCTTGGAAACGGCGCTCGATCTTCTGCGCGAGCGCGATGGAATCGCCCACGCCGTAGCGGCAAAAGTCCGTGCCGACGCAGCTCTTGCAGGTGCGGAACGCCTTCGTGTAAGCGTGGCCGCTGGGGATGCCGAGGTCTTTCCACACGCCCGGCAAATCCTCCTTCTTGATGCCGAGCAAGTCCATGCGCTGGCCGCCAGTGAACTTCACCATCGGCACGTTGTATTTCACCGCCACATCCGCGATGCGCTTCAACTCGTCCGCCGAGGTGACGCCGCCGTAGATGCGCGGCACGACGGAGAACGTGCCGTCCTTCTGGATGTTCGCGTGGACGCGGTCGTTGATGAAGCGCGCGTCGCGCTCGTCGTCGTATTCGCCGGGCCAGAGAGTTTTCAACAGCGACGCAAGGCCGACCTTGCTGCCGGGGTCTTCCTTGCCGCCCGCGAGTTCGCGGAAGACTGCGCTCACGGACTTCAGCCCGCGCTGCTTGATCTCAGCAACGAGCTGCGATTTCTCCAACGGCACGCCGGGGACGTAGTAATGCTCGCTCGCGTCGTCCACGACCTCGCCCGCGTAGGCCTCGATGAGCTGTGCGATGAGCGTCTTGCAAGAGCCGCAGCCCAGGCCGGCCTTCGTGCAGCCGCCGACCTTCGAGACGGAATGACATTTGCCGACTTGGATCGCTTCCTTGATCTGGCCCTTGCTGACGCCGTTGCAATTGCAAATCTGCGCGTGATCCGGCAGGTCGAACACGCTCAACACCGGCGCGCCCGTGGAACTGCCGAACAGCAAATCCGCACGCCGCGACGAAACCGCCGTGCCCGCCATGAACATCTGCATCAACACGCCCGCGGTGTCTGTCTCGCCGAGCAACTGCGCGCCCGCGATCCGGTTCTCGCGCACGATGAGCTTCTTGTAAACGCCGCGCGACGGCTCGCGATATACAACGACTTCATCGTCGGGCAGTGACGGCTTGGTATCGCCCATCGAGGCGAGTTCGACACCCATGACCTTGAGCTTCGTGCCGAGCTTTGAGCCAAGGTATTCGGCCTTCGGATTGAAACCGGTGAGCACGTCGGCCAGCACTTTGGCCTGTTCCCAAATCGGATCCACAAGTCCGTAAATCTTGCCGCGATGCTCGACGCACTCGCCGACCGCGAAAATGTTCCGGTCGCTCGTGCGCATCTGATCGTCGCACACGATGGCCTTGTTGACCGTGAGGCCCGAGACCGTGGCGATCTCCGCGATGGGCCGGATGCCAGCGCTGACAACGACCATGTCGGTCGCCAGCGTCGAACCGTCCTTGAAATCAAGCCGCTTGATGCGCCCGTCCTCGCGCACGATCTTCGTCGTGATCTTTTCGCACATCACCTGGATGCCCATCTTCTCGATCGTGTCGCGCAGCATCAGGCCAGCCTCCGCGTCGAGCTGCGCGATCATCAACTGCGGCGCCGCCTCCAGCACGGTGACTTCCACGCCGTGCGTCATCAGACCGCGCGCCGCTTCCAAGCCGAGCAAGCCGCCGCCAATCACCGCGGCCTCCTTGCAATTCTTCGCGTAGCAGGCGATCTGGTCGCAGTCATCGAGCGTGCGGAACAAGAAAATTCCCGGCCCGCCAAACCCCTCCATCGGCGGCACGAACGGCCGCGAGCCGGTGGCGATGATCACATGATCGTAGTGCTCCTCGATGAGCTGCGCCTCGGGCGCGGCGACGGCATCCACCGCATAGGCCAGCGCGTCCTTCTTGAGCGCGGAGCCGATGACCGCCTTGCGCTCGCGGTCAATGCGCGTGGCCTTGACGCCCGCGTGGAGCGTGATGCCGTTCTCGCGATACCACGCGAGCGGGTTCATGAAAATCTCCGTCGCGGGCTGGCTGCCGTTGAGCACGTTGCTCAGGAGGATGCGGTTGTAATTGCCGTAAGGCTCCGCGCCGAACATCACGATGTCGAAGCGCTGCGGTGCGCGCTTGAGAATCTCTTCGACGACGCGCGCACCGGCCATGCCGTTGCCGACGACGACGAGTTTTTGTTTTGGAGTGCTCATGATTTGGAAAGTGTGGCGGGAGTGACCCAGATTTCACCGTTGCGAATCTCGACGGGATAACGCGGCAGCGCGCGCGGTGGCGGACCGGCGAGCACGCGGCCATCCTGCGCGCTGAAGAAGCCCTCGTGGCACGGGCAGTAAAATTGCTTTGCCTCGTGTCGGTAATTCACTGGGCACATCAAGTGCGTGCAGGCCTGGCTGTAGGCGGCGAACTCGTTCTCGCCGAGGCGCACCAGAATCGCGGGATGGTCTTCCGTCGGGTAGCGGAACAGCCGGCTGCCGCCGACGGGCACGTCTTCCACGCGCGCCACGAGCTTCGGCTCGGTCGCGGCAGGCAGGGGAAGAATCTTTTCCCGCATCGCCCAGCCCGCACCCACGGCGAGCGCGGAGCAGCACGCGACCTTCGCGAACTGCCGGCGCGAGATGTCGTGCTCGTCCGACTGCCGGACGGGGAAGCTGGTTTTCCAATGTGGTTGCTCAGGCATGGACAAGTTCGTGTTGCGGTTCGCCCTGATGTTTGCACGCGCAGTTGCCGCTGCCGCATGCGCCCGGCAGTGATACTTCGTCCCACACAGCGGAGCCTGCGACGTCAGGTGCGCCCGCGCGTGCGAGCGAAAGCGGATCTTGGTCAAACGCTTCCCACGGGAGAAAATCCGCGACATCGAACGGCAGCGCCTTCGCCTGCGGCGCGGTCATCATGTTGACCTTCGTGCGAACAGTCTCGCGGCCGAAGCGGAACTCGTTCACCGGCGTCTCGCGGCGGAACTGCGCGACATACTCGCGCGTCCCGTAGAAAAGCGCGCCGCTCGGGCAAACCGTGGCGCACATCGGCTTCTTGCCGACGCTCGTGCGGTCGTAGCACATGTCGCACTTCATCATCAAATCGAAGTCCACCTTCATCTTTGGCACGCCGAACGGGCACGCGAGAACGCAGTTCGAGCACGCCACGCAGCGCGGCTTGGCGGCGCTGTGGACGATGCCGTCGTCGCCCTGCTTGATGGCGTCGGCGGGGCAGACGCGCGCGCAGGTCGGGTCTTCGCAGTGCATGCAGACCACCGGCGCAGTCTGCACGCCCGTCGGACGATGCACGTAATCGAGGTGAATCATCGGCACGCCGCGGTGCGTGCCGCATTCTCCGCACGCCTGCACACACGCCTGGCAGCCGATGCAGCGCGAAGGGTCAATGAAGAATTCCAGGTCGGAGTTCACGGTGATTTCACCACAGAGACACAGAGGACACGGAGTGAACGCAGGGAAGAATCCCCCTCTGTGTTCTCTGTGCCTCTGTGGTTGAAAAGTGTTTTCATTTCGCGAAAGCGACGGGCTGCCAGTGGTTCGCAACGAAGTTCTTTAACGGCGCGTCGGCGACCTTCTCGACCTTGCAGGCGCAAACCTTGAACTCGGGAATCTTCGAGATGGGATCGAGCACGCGGTTGGTGAGCTGGTTCGCCGCCTTCTTGCCGGCCCAGTGATACGGGATGAACACGGTGTCAGGCCGGATGCTTTTCACCACTTGCGCGGGCAGGGTCATCTCGCCGCGCCGCGTTGTGACGCGCACAAGGTCGCGGTCCTTGATGCCGAGCTTTGCGGCCAGCAGCGGGTGCATCTCGCAGAGGGGCTCGGGATATTGATCCACCAGCGCGCCGATGCGCCGCGTCTGCGTGCCGCTCAAGTATTGCGAGACGACGCGGCCGCTGGTGAAGAAGATGGGGAACTCGGCATCCACGTCCTCGGCGGGCGGGCGGTATTCGTAGGCGTGGAATTTCGCCTTGCCGTCGGGATGATGGAACTTCCCGCCCTCGAACAATCGCGGCGTGCCGGGATGCTCCGGCGCGGGGCACGGCCAGAACACGCCCATGTTCTGCTCGATCTTCTCGTAGGTCATGCCGCTGTAATCGATCGGTCCGCCTTTGCTCGCCGCCGTCAGCTCGGTGAAAATCTCGCCCGCGTTCGCGTAGCTGAACCACTTTTCCTTTCCCAGCCGCTTCGCCAGTTCGCAGATGATCCACCAATCCACGCGCGCGTCGCCGGCCGGGGACACGGAGTTGCGCAGCCGCACGCAGCGACCTTCGCCCGTCGTGACCGTGCCTTCGTCCTCCTCCTGCAACGAGCCGGCCAGCACCACGTCGGCGTGGCGCGCGGTCTCGCTGAGGAACGGGTCAATGCAGGCGAAGAATTCCAGCTTCTCCAACGCGGCACGCGTGCGGTTCGAGTCGGGAATCGAGACGAGCGGGTTGAAACTGATTGAGAGCAGGCCCTTGATCTCGCCGCGCTCGATGGCGTCAATGATTTCGCACGCAGTCAAACCCTGTTTGGGCAGTTCCGGCTCGGGGATTTTCCAAAAGTCCGCAATGAACTGCCGGTGCTCCGGCTTGTTGATGTCGCGGCCGCCGGGAAGCTGGTTGCAACGCTGGCCGTGTTCGCGCCCGCCCTGGCCGTTCCCCTGGCCGGTGATGGTGCCGTAGCCCGAGCCGGGCTTGCCGATGCGGCCTGTCGCGAGCACGAGGTTGATGTAGCTCAGGACGTTCTCGACGCCCTTGGTGTGATGCTCGATGCCACGCGCGTGGAGCAGCATCGAGGTTTCCGCCGGCCCCCACATCTCGGCGGCGGCGAAGATGCTCTTCGCCGGCACGCCGGTGATTTTCTCCGCGACCGCCGGCGTGTATTTCTTCACCAGCTCGCGGGCCTTGTCGAAGTCATGCGTGTGCTCGGCGATGAATTTTTCGTCAATCCAGCCGCGCTCGATCATCACGTGCAGGATGCCATTCGCGAGCGCGCTGTCCCGGCCGGGCCGCACCGGCAAAAACAAATCCGCCGTGCGCGCGATGGGCGTGATGCGCGGGTCAATGACGATGATCTTCGCGCCGTTGTCGCGCGCGCGCCAGATGTAGTCGGTGAGAATGGGGAAGCACTCGGCGAGATTCGTGCCGGTGAGGATGATGGTTTTCGCGAGCGGAATGTCGCTCCACGGATTGGCCGCGCGATCCACGCCGAAGGCCATGCGGTTCGCCGCGCCCGCGCTGACCATGCAGAGACGGCCGTTGTAATCAATGTTCGCCGTCTGGAGAGCGATGCGGGCGAACTTGCCGTTGAGATACGCCTTCTCGTTCGTCATCGACGCGCCGCCGAGGAAGGCGAACGCGTCCTTGCCGTGTTTTTCCTGCACGGAGCGGATGCCCTTGACGGTTTCGTTCAACGCCTCAAACCAGTTCGTGGCGATGAATCCGCTCTCGCTGCGGAGGAGCGGCGCGACGAGCCGGTCGGGGTGCTCGTTTTGCAGGTAGCGCTTCACGCCCTTGGGACAGAGCTTGCCTTGATTGACGGGAAATTCCTCCCACGGCTCGAAGCCGATGACCTTGTTGTCTTTGACTTTGAGCTGAATGCCGCACTGCACGCCGCAGAAACAGCAATGCGTCTTCACAAGCTTGTCCGGCTCGCCGTTGTTCCAGCCGCCGGCCGGTTCGTAGGCCGGCCTGGGGCCGTAGAACTGGGTGTAGAGGTCTTCGCTTAGTGTGAGCGTGGCCATGTCAGAGCGGAGGAATAACCACAGCGACACGGAGGGAGAAAACTTCTGAACTCTGTGTTCTCTGTGCCTCTGTGGTGAAAGAATTCGTGCGGTTCATCGCCCGATGCTCCTTCCCTGGTTGAGCGCCAGCAGCCGGCGGCGGCAGGCGGGGCAGATGTCCTGGTAGTGAACCCGCCCACGCGCGGTGGCGAAGCGGTAGTTGAAGCCGAGCCGGTCGAGCACGGTTTTCAAGTCGTCCACATGCATCTGGCTGGCGAAGTCCTGTCCGCAGCCGCGGCAAAGCGCACGTGGGCCGCCTTGACCGGCCTTCTTGTAGAGACTCACCGACAGCGAGCAGGTGCGCTGGAAGATATGAAACAACTTGCCGAACGGAATGTAGAGCAACAGCGAAACGACGCTCACCATGTGGACCACGGCCCACAGCCCGTGCCCGCGCCCGCCCATGAACTTGTAGCTCACCGTCAGCGCCAGCCCGGTGGCCGTCACGGCGAAGATGAGCAGCAGCGGCAGAATGTCCTCGAAGAATTTTTGCGTCGCGAGTTCGCCCGCATCGGTGACGCGCCGCCACGCCGCGAGCACCAGCCCGACGAGCACGATGAGGGCGGAAAAGTTCAGCAGGTTGAACATCACGAATGCCTTCGCGCTGTGAATGCTGAACTGGTCCACGGAAAGACCGAGCGCCTTGACTTGGTAAACCTCCGCGTTGTCCGGCAGCGACTCGAAGTGAACCCAGCCGAACACGAGCGGGAACGTGATGGCGAACGCCAGCGTGCAGCCGCCCGACAAACACACGTGCATCACCCAGCGCAGCGGGCTGCGCCGGGCGATGAAGCCCTGCGTGACGAACTTCGTGGCCAGCGTGCGCCCCAGCGTGCCGACGCCGTGAGGCAGCGCGGGCGACTCGCCCGCCCCGGTCAGCGACCCGCCAACCGGAATGGAGGTGGTGTCCTTTGCCACAGCGCCATCGGCAGTTCCGCCAACCTCACTCGTTCTACCCGGCGAATCGCCGGACGGGACAGGCCGGTGGCCTGTGCCACCCGCGCGACGGAAGAACAGTTGCAAGCCACGACGGAAATACATCCGGGACGGCGGGCGTTGCGCCCACGTCATGAAACGATAGCCGACAGCGAAGGCCGCGAGCAGCGTGCCCAGCGCGTAGCCGGTCACGGCGGGGTCGAAGTGCCGCAGCCCTTGCGAGCCGAGCCAGATGCTCGCGCTCACCGCCAGCGTAAGCGCGACGCCACCGATCAGGCCGAGATGGTTGCGTTCGTTCATCGTCAGCGCGCGAAAAGCTTCCAAGCCAGCAGCAGATTCACGAACACGCTCGCGGCGAGCAGCAGCTTGAGCAGCAGCAACGGGTCGCGCTCGATGAGCGGCGAGCCGGCCGAGCGGAACGGTTTTACTTTCTCGGGATGTTCGAGCTGGAAACGCATTTCGCTGTAGGCGTCGAAACGGTCGGCGGGGCGCAGCGCGAGGGCGCGCAGGACAATGGCGTCGAGCCACGACGGGACGTGCGGGTTGTGCTTGCTGGGCGGTCTGGCCGGGGCGAACTGCGGCGTCTGGAACGGCTCGATTTCGCCGTGTGGCAGCTTGCCGGTGAGCGCCTCGTAGAGCGTCGCGCCGAGCGCGAAAACTTCCGTGGCTTCGCTCACCGCCGCGCCGCTGAAGCGCTCCGGTGCCAAGTAGCTCGGCGTGCCCGCGCGCGTGTTCACGCTGAAAACTTCCGCCACGCTGCCGAGGTCAATGAGCTTGAACGTGAGCGCGCCCGGCTCGCCGAGCACGAGGATGTTCTCCGGCTTGAGGTCGCCGTGGACGAAGTCGTGGCGCAGGAGGAACTGCGCCGCCGCGAGCACGAACTTGCCGAGCGTCACTGCGTCGGATGAGTCAAGCGGGCCGTGCTCGGCAAGCCATTGCTTGAGAGTGGGCGCGTGGAAATAATCGAGCACGTAGTAGCGCGCGGTGGCATCCTCCGGCGCGGTGGCGGCGGGGAAATAGTCAGCCTTGAGCGTCGTGGCATTCCACGTTTCACGGATGAACGAGGTGAGAACGGCATCGTTGGTCTGCGCCTCAAGGGGCGCGAATTTCAGCACAAAAAATTTGCCGGCCTTCGCGGCGAGCCAGATGCGGTCGCTCGCGCGGAAGCTGCGGCGCAGCGTGTAGCCGTCCACCGCGTCGCCGACCTTGAGCTGCGCGGGAATGGGCAGCGCCACGGGCACGGCGCTGGCGGCAGGACCGAGTTCCTGCACTTCGAGGACGACGGCGGTGATGTCGTCGAGCGTCTCGGGTGTGGCGTGCTCGCGGGCGACCGCAGCGAGACCACGCGCGCCAGTGCGCTCGGTGAGCAACTCGGCGAGCGTCACGTCATCGAGCACGTCAGTAAGGCCATCGGAACAGAGCAGGATGAAATCGCCGACGGCGAGGTCGGTCTGCGAGGCGTGCGGCGCGACGGAGTCGGCGAGGCCGAGGGCTTGCGTGAGCACGTGGGTTTGCGTTGCGTCGCGGTGGTCTTGCGAGAAACGCTCCAACTTGCCAGCGCGCAGGCGATAGGCACGCGAATCGCCGACATTGAGGACGTGAAGCCGGTCGCCATCGAGCACGACGACGACAGCGGCGGACGCGAGTTCCGGCGAGTCGTGACGGGCCAATCCTTCCTGGTGAAGCTGGCGGTTCAGGTGGCGCGTGATTTCTTCGAGTGTCTTGGCGGTGCTCCAGGCGCGCGGGCGATTGCGGAAATTGGCGGTGAAGTGCGCAACGACCTTCTCCGCCGCATCGCGACCCTGACGCGCGGAACCGAGGCCGTCGGCGACGACGGCGATGAACGTGCCATCGTCCAGCGCGCGGGCGGCGGCGACGTCGTCGCCCGGTTTGTCGTCCTCGCGCGGACGCGTGAAGCAGGTGGCGTGAACACGGAGGCGGCCGGGCGGGGTCATGGACACAGAGTCCGCCCGCGCATCACGCGAAGCAACGCGAATGGTGAACGTGGAAGTCGAAGATCCGGCTTCCGGGGCCATCTCGGCAGCGAGAATTGGCAGGGTCGCGGTCATGCGAGGAATTCCCAATCCATCAAATGCGGGCAGCGGAGACCGCTCCCCATGTCGTGCGCCAGCGGCGTTTCACGAGGTTCAGGCCAATGAGCGCGAGGATGCAGAGGCCGGCGAAAACCAGCAGCCCGATGAGGTAGCTGCCCGTGTGCTGGCGGCTCTGGCCCATCATGTTTGCGAGCAGGAAGCCGCCGAGACCGCCGCCGCAGCCGACGAGGCCGGTCATCAAGCCGAGTTCTTTGCCGAAGCGCTGCGGCAGGAGCTGGAACACCGAGCCGTTGCCCATGCCGAACGCGGCGCAGGCGATGAAAAACGCGGCGACGTTGAGCGCGAGGCTGTTGATGAGGCCGCCCGCGACGAGCGCGAGGCACGCGACCGAGTAATAGATGTGCAGCGACTTGATGCCGCCGATGCGGTCCGAGATGCCGCCGCCGAGCGGACGCCCAAGCGCGCCGATGGCGGTGCAGAACGCGACGAGGTCGCCGGCCTGCGACGGCGTGAGGTTGAAGCGGTCCTTGAAATACATTCCCAGCGAGTAGGCCAGCCCGACGAAGCCGCCGAACGTGACGGTGTAGAAGAAGCAGAACCAGTGAACGTCCTTCTCCGAGAAGAGGCGGAAGTAGTCGCCGAGCTTCTTCGGGGCGAACTTCACCGGCGGCTCCTTGGACACGATGCAGTAAACCGCCAGCACGACGACCGCCGGGATGAGCGCGAAGCCGAACACCGCCGGCCAGCCGTAAGCCGTTGCCAGCCGCGGCGCGAGCAGCGCGTCAATCACCACGCCGACGTTGCCCGCGCCCGCGAGGCCCATGACGAGGCCCTGCATATGCGGCGGATACCAGCGGCCCGCCTGCGGCATCGCGACGGCGAAGCTCGCGCCCGCCACGCCGAGCACCACGCCCATGAGCAGGGTGGCTTCGTAGTTCTTCAGCCCGACGAGCCACGCGACCAGCAGGCCGGCGATGACGACGAGCTGCGCGATGATGCCGGTCGTCTTCGCGCCGATGCGGTCCACGAGCAGGCCCAGCAGCAGCCGGATGAAGCCGCCGGAGAGAATCGGCACGGACACCATGAAGAACCGCTGCTGTTGCGTGAGGTTCAACGACTCGGGCGCGGCAATCTGATTGGCCAGCACGCCGAGCAGTGTCCACACCATGAAGCTGTAGTCGAAGTAGAGGAACGCGGTGACCAGAGTCGGCCAGTGGCCGGAGGATTTGAGCTCAGATAATTTCATCGTTGGCCCGCCCAATGCAGCACCCTTGCCAGCGGATTCAGGAAGGCGGGGAACGATGGGTGAATAGTTTAGTGGCGAGGCATGAATTAAATTCACAGGACGGCTCGGTGAAGCCTGGGGCCGAGTGCGGGCGGCCATGAGCGTATTGACCCGAATGGGATTTGCGGCAGTCATGAATGACAAAGCCTGCTTCCCGTTGCCCGAGCGCATTGTCGAAAATTGCGCAGGATGCAACATCGCCACACAGCGGCCACCGCCTCCAGCACGGGGGGGGGTGGCCGGGTGGTCCACACCGTTTGTTTTGTGCCCGACTAGAAGTTCAACATCGTCTGGAAGTAGAAGAAGTTCGCGTCCTGTGCGCCGCCGACAGTGCTGAACGTGGAGTTCACGTAACCGCCGGTGAAGAAGTGGCCGTAGCCGGCTTCGAGAGTGGCGAACTTGGACAGCGTGTAGCCAGCGATGAGGTCCAGCTCCGCGCCGACGAACTTGCTGTAGCTGGAGTTCAACCCGTAGCCCGTGCCGGGCGTGGCCGCGATGGCACCGCGCCGCGCGCCGTTCACGGCGTAGAAGTTGTCGGTGTCACTGTCCAGCCAGAAGAGATGACCCTCCAGGCTCAACGAAAGGCGCGGATGCGGTTTGCTCGTGAGCATCAGGCGCACATCGTGAATGTTCTGGAGGGAGACGAAATCCATGTAGCCGTAGAACTTGTGGTTCGTCGGGAACAGGTTCTCGAACGTTCCGTGCTTGTTGTCGGTCGGGTTCTTGTCGCCGGAGGCATAGCAGTATTCCAAGGCCAGGCGCGGCGTCCATGGCGCGTCGGCGAACGTGTAGCCGCCTTGCAACACCATCGCATAGGCCTCGTGCTCCAGACTGCCCTGGCCGGAAGCGGCGCGGGCCGGATCGTTGAAATGGCCGAACTGGCCCATCAGTTCGTAGAGGTAATCCCAGTTGCCGAGCTCGCCGGGGTTGGACTTGCCGCGCACTCCGAACGTGTAGATGTCGCGCGCGGCGGGGCCGTTCAGCGCGGCGGGCAGGCCGACGCCGAGCGCCGTTGGTGAGCCGGTGGAGACGTTGCGCGAGTAGAAGAAGAAGTCCGTGGACTGTTTCGGAATGTCCTTCGTGGTGACGTAGAGGCCGCTGAACCAGTCGTAATCGTTCGGCACGTTGAAATTGTTGTCGTTCGGGATGACGACGCGACCCGTGAACGCCTCCGCCGTGAAGTGCTCGTTCTGCCAGCGGGCTTTGGCGGCGTCGAACACGCGGCCCACGTTGTTCCATGCGAACGCGCCGACGAGCCGCTCATCGCCATAACTGAGTTCCTGGCGGCCCACCTTGAGGGACACCGGGAATTCCTTGTGGTTGCCGAGCGTGATGTAAGCCTGGTGCAAATCCATCGGTCCGTCGGACTCGGCGTTCGGGTTGCGGTCATCGCCGGTCGTGGTGCTCTGGCGGCCTTGGATGAAGGCGCTCCACCATTTGTCCGTGTAGCCGGCGCGCACGAGCAGCTTGCTCAAGAAATAGGAGTTGTCGTTGTCCGTGCCGGCCGGACCAGTGGAAACGTTCCGGCGGAAGTCCGCCGCCGGGCCGCTGAACGTGAAGCCGCCATTGTCCTTGATTTCGTAGCGGAGGCGGAGCTGCGCGCCGAAATCCCAGTTGGCCCAATACGGATCCTTGGCGCGCAGCTCCTGGTTGAGGAAGCCGGGGAAGGGCTGCGTGGGCGGCGGGGGCGCGTATTGCGCTTGGGCGGCGGGAACGGCGGCGAGCAACAGCGCGCCGGCGGCGAGGGTTTTTTGGTTCAGGTTCATGCCTTCAGTTTTTCGGTTTCAGTTTGGTTGCGGAGTCCGGGCGGGTTCGCGCCCGAAAGTGTCACCAGCGTTTGTAGGGCAGAAATTTGCCGTTCATCGTCAGCAGCACGCGGTCGCCCTTCGGGTCGGGCACGCGCTGGAGGTCCATCGTGAAGTCAATCGCGCTCATGATGCCGGCCCCGAACTTCTCCTCGATCAGCTCCTTCATCGTGCGGCCATAGACGTGGATGATTTCCTGGAAGCGATACTGGAGCGGCTCCTTGGGCACGGTCGGCGCGGCCTCGCCCTTGTTCGCGAACTCTGTCAGCGCGGCAGCCACGCTGGGGCTGAGGCCGAGCAGCTTCGTAATCTTCTTCGCCTCGACCGGGCCGAGGGCGTTCTCTCCCAGGCACGCGGAGGTCACGTAAACCTCCGACAGCCCGGCGGCCTTGGCGATGGCGGCCCAAGTCTTCTTCCTCGCACGCTTCGCGGCGAGAATCGCTTCGGTCATCTGAGCTTTCGTCATGGGTGCGTCAGACAGTAACCAGCATGGAGTCAGCTTGTCGTGCGGGAGCGGGCGCGGCTTCAATCAGCGGCGTCACAGGCGTGGCCGGAGCGGCGGGAGCGGACGGCGCGGTGCGCTTCTTCTTGTGCGCGTGGATTTCGAGGAACTCGATGAGCCGCTCACGCAGTGGATAGTAATCCGGATGGTCCATCACCGCCTGCCGCTCGCGCGGGCGCGGGAAGGCCACCGGGATGATGTCGCCCACCTCGGCCTCGGGGCCGTCCGTCATGCACACGACGCGGTCGCTCAGGTAAAGCGCCTCGTCCACGTCGTGCGTGACCATGAGCGTGGTGATGCGGTTCTCGCGCCAAAGTTTGAGCAGCACGGCTTGCAGCTCGTAGCGCGTGAGCGAGTCAAGCATGCCGAACGGCTCGTCGAGCAACAGCAGCTTGGGCTTGAGCGCGAAGGCACGGGCGATGCCGACACGCTGCCTCATGCCCTGCGAAAGTTCGCCCGGCCGCTGGTGCATCGAGTCGGCCAGCCCGACCACGGTGAGGTAATACTCGACAATCTCCCGGCGCTCCTCGGCGCTCGCGGTGAAGAACACCTGCTCCACGCCGAGCAGCACGTTCTCGAACGCCGTGAGCCACGGCAGCAGCGAGGGCGATTGGAAGACGACGCCGCGATCCGGCCCGGCCCCGACCAGTTCCTTGCCGGCGAGAATGATCGCGCCGCTGGTGATGTCGTTCAGGCCGGCGAGCATCGAGAGCACGGTGGATTTGCCGCAGCCGGAGTGGCCGATGAGCGTGACGAACTCGCCCTTCGCGATGCGGAGGTTGAAGTTCTCCACGATCACGGCCGGGCCTTTGGGCGTGCGATAGACCTTCGAGAGTTCGGAGAGTTGGACGTGATGACTCATGTCAGGGAGTGACTTCGACCGTGGCTTGCTTGAGCTCGCTGGTCCGCAGCGGGCGGCTGCGCCCGAGCATGGTGCGCGGGATGTTCAGGTCCTCCGGCTCGATGTCCGGCAAGACCAGCTTCCGCGTCACGCTGGCCTGGCGCGAAAGGCGCGACTGCAGGAGGAACTCGGACAAGTCCCGGCGCAGCTCGCGGAAACGTGGGTTGTGATTCAGCGCCTTGCGGTCGCGTGGATGCGCGAGGTCCACGGTGAAGGACGGCCCGAGCGTGGCGTTCGGCCCCGCCGTCAGCGGCACCACGCGGTCGGCGAGCAGGATCGCTTCGTCGGGATCGTTCGTGATGAGCACGATGGTCTGGTTGTGCAACGTGCGGATGCGGGCGATCTCGTCCTGCAAGTTCGCCCGCGTGAGTGCGTCGAGCGCGGAGAGCGGCTCGTCGCAGAGCAACACCTTGGGCTGCATCGCGAGCGTGCGCGCGACGCTCACGCGCTGGCGCATCCCGCCGGAAAGTTCGCTGGGCTTCTTGTCCCGCGCGGGTGTGAGGTTGACCAACTCGATGAACTCCGTCGTATGCGCGGCGCGTTCGGATTCAGACTTCTCGGGGAAAACTTGGTCCACCGCCAGCCGCACGTTCTCGGTGACCGTCAGCCACGGGAGCAGCGAATAGTTTTGAAACACCAGCCCGCGATCCGGCCCCGGCCCGCTCATCTCGCGGCCTTCGAGCGTGACGCTGCCGGTGTCGGGCCGGATTAGACCGGCGAGGATGGACATGAGCGTGGTCTTGCCCGCGCCGGAGTAGCCGACTATGGCCACGAACTCGCCCTGCTCAATGGCCAGGTTGATGTCGCGGAGCACCTCGGTGCGCGCGCCATTCGCGCCGTAGCCTTTTGAAACTGATTTTAGTTCAAGATAGGGCATGTCAGGAAAGAGGCTTCACGCAAAGGCCTCGAAGCGCGCGGGTGATGTGGGAAGCGGACGTGGGATAAGTGTCCGATGTGCGGGAAGAAATCCCGTTCCTCCTAAGCTCACTTTGCGCCTTTGCGTGAAGCGGTCTGAGTTCATTCACAGGTTTAGTTCACCGACAAAACGGAGTTCCAGCCGCCGAAGGGGTTCGGGGCGGCTTCGCGCGCGGCGGGGTCGGGCAGCCAGGTGCCGTCCACGACGAAGAGGTATTCGTAGCGGCCCGGCGTGAGTTTCAACTCGCCCTGCCACTCGCCGCCCTTGTCCGGGCGCAGCGGTGTCGCGCCGACCTGCCAGCCGTTGAACGAGCCGGCGACGAAGACTTCCTTCGCGGCGGGCGCGCGCAGCTTGAGCGCGACGGGAGCCGGCGTGGCAGATTGCATGGCGGCCAGCGGGTTCTTCAGCACGCGCACGACCTGCCCGAGCGCGGCGGCGGATTTCTTCGCCAGCGAGCGCGAAACTTTTGGTGAGCGGTAGGAGACTTTGTGGCTTTTCATAAAGTTCAAGCGGTCTTGAAGCGCGACTCAACGAGGCTCATCAGGCGGTCGAGGATGAAGCCCACGACGCCAATCGTGATGATGCACAGGATGATGTGCTCGTAGAGCAGCGCGTTGTATTCCTGCCACAGGAAGCCGCCCACGCCGGGGCGACCCGTGAGCATTTCGGCGGCGACGATGACCAGCCACGCGATGCCCAGGCTGAGGCGGAAACCGGTGAACATATACGGCATCGTCGCGGGGATGAGCACCTTCGTGAGCGTCTTCCAGCGCGAGAGCTTGAGCACCTTCGCGACGTTCAGGTAATCCTGCGGCACGGCGCGCACGCCGACGGCGGTGTTTAGCACGGTCGGCCACATCGCGCAGATGGCGATGGTGAAGAGCGCACCCATCTCGCTCGCCTGTTTGCCCGCGCCGAGGAACAACACTAATCCGAGCGGGAGCCATGCAAGCGGCGAGACGGGGCGCAAAACTTGGATAATGGGATCAAATGTCTTGGTGAACGCCTTGGACAGACCGAGGAAGAAACCAACCGGCGTGCCGATGATGAGCGCGATGGCGTAACCCTTGGCCACGAGGATGAGCGAATACCACGTGAGGCGCAGGATGCCCTGGTCCATCTCGCCGCGTTTCTCAAACGGCTTGAGCACGTATTCCTTGCTGGCCTCCCAGGTCTTGGAAGGCGTGGGCAGTTCCTTCGCCCAAGTCTTGCTGGAGATCTGCCACATGAGGATGACCACCGCGATGCCGATGAGCGGAAGGATGAGCCAGTCGAGTTTGAATGCTTTCATGCTTGGAGTTTTGGAATCAGAACTGAGTCAGGATTGCAGTTGTTCTTCGGTGCGTTGCACCCACGTCTCGGCGGCGGACACCAGCACGAGCGTGAAGCCAATCAGCGGCGAGACGATGCTCTTGAGCAGCACTGTCCCGTCCACCGTGCCGCTCATCCAATGGTCGCCTTGATTGACCACGGCCTGAAGGAAGCCGACCGACAGGCCCAGCCGGAGCGCGCGCAGCCAGACTGAGCGCTGGCGGAAAGCCTGTGCCCAAAGCGCGCGACGATTGGTGGTGGTGCTCATGGCTCCGGGTCTTGCGAACCAGTTGTCACGCGCCGCTGTTGTTCCACCCACACACCGGCGGCGGAGATGAGCGCCACGGAGAAAGTCACGAGCGGCGAGATGACCGTCTTCACCACGGTGCCGGCCGTCTGCTCGTGGCGGAGCCACACGTCGCCCTGGTTGATGACGGCCTGCAAGATGCCGATGGGCAGCCCGACCACCGCAGCGCGACGCCAGACGGCGGCCTGGCTGAAGGCTTGCATCCAGAGGGATTGGCGCATGGCGGGTTATTATGGGTTGAGGGCCGCCGGCCGCGAATGCACGCGCGGCCGGCGGCGTGGTTTATCAGCCTTTCGCGTTGTTCACGGCGAAGCCCTTGGCATACGCCTCAAGGTCGCCCTTGGGGTCGAACTTCACTCCGTCGAACATCTCCCAGCCGGAGTCGTCCTGCGCGCGGTCGGTGACGCCGATTTCCTTCATCGCCTCGGTGTAGATGTCCCCGCGCATGACCTGCTTGGCGACGCCCTCGTAGTCCGGCGCGCCCGTGACCATGCCCCAGCGGCGGAACTGCGTGAGCCACCACTTGGCATACTTGGGCTGCGGGTAGTTGCAGTTGCGCTTGCTGAAATGCATGTAGTGCTCGTCCTGCATCTTGCGGCCGTCACCGTAGTCCAGCTTGCCGAGCAGGCGGCCGAGGATGATGTCCTTGTCGCAGTTAATATAGGTGGGCCGGCTGACGATCTCACACTGCTCGGGGCGGTTGCCGAGGTCGTCGAGCCACACGCTGGCTTCGTGCAGGCCCTTGAGCACCGCCTTGACGGTCTTCGGGTTCTTCTCGGCGAATTCGAGCGTGAACGCGCAGACCTTTTCCACATGGTCCTTCCAGATGTCCTGCGTGGTGACGGAGGTGAAGCCGATGTTGTCGGCGATGAGCCGGGCGTTCCACGGTTCGCCCACGCAGAAGCCGTCCATCTTGCCGATCTTCATGTTCGCCACCATCTGCGGCGGCGGGATGGTGATGAGCGAGATGTCCTTGTCCGGGTTGATGCCGCCCGCGCCGAGGTAATAGCGCGTCCACATCGCGTGCGTGCCGGGCGGGAAGGTCATCGCGAAGGTCAGCGGCTCGCCGAGCTTCTTGGCCTTGTCCACGAAGGGCCGCAGCGCCTTCGGGTCCGCGCCGACCTTGCCCTTGAACTGGTTCGAGAGGCTGATGCACTGGCCGTTGCGGTTGACCAACCAGGGAATGATCATCGGCTTCTTCGGCGAACCGAGCAGACCCATCGTGCTGGCGATGGGCATGCCCACGAGCATGTGGGTCATCTGGTTGTCGCCGGAGGAAAGCGAGTCGCGGATGGCCGCCCAGTTCGCGCCCTTGGCGATGGTCACGTCCAGGCCGTATTTCTTGAAGAAGCCTTTCTCCGCGCCGATGACGAATGACGAGCAGTCGGTCAGCGCGATCATGCCGCAGCGGAGCTTGGCAGTTTCCGGCGCGTCACTCGCATACACGGAGCCGACCCAGCCGCGTGGCAGGCCGCCGAGCAGCGCGCCCGCGCCGAGGGTCTGGCCGACGCGCGCGAGGAAGCGGCGGCGGGAGGAAGTGTTGTTGAGGAGAGGTTGGTTGGTCTTGTTCATGTTCAACAGGTTTTCCGGCGGGTGTTGTTCACCCGCAGCGTGCCTTAGCGGACGCGATGCCAACGCCCGTCGTCGCTGGCGCGAAGGCTGCTGAAAGAAACTCCGGCAACGGATGAAACAGATTTTTACATGAGCGAACCTCTCGACAGCAGACAGCTTCGCGCCTTCGTCAGCTTGGCAAACACGGGCAGTTTCACGCGCACGGGCAAGGACTTGTTCCTCACGCAGTCCGCCATCAGCCACGCGATCAAGGCGCTGGAAGAAGATGTCGGCTGTCGGCTTTTTGACAGGGTGGGCAAATCCGTGGCGCTCACGCCGGCGGGCGAACAGCTTTTGCACCATGCCAAAGGCATCCTCGAAGAAATGGCGCAGGCCCGCACGTCACTGGAGCGGCTCGGCAAGTGGGGCCGGTCGCATCTGCGGCTCGCGACCAGCGAGGCCGCGTGCGAGGCGTTGCTGCCCACCGTGCTCGCGCAGCAGAAGGAGCAGTTCCCGCAATGCCAGCTCACCGTGTCCTCGGCTGACGTGAGCGAGGCGATTGACCTCCTGCACGATGGCCACGCCGATCTCGTGTTAAGCCTCGAACCGGGGCCGGAGGCAGGCGTGGAGTTCGTGCCGTTGTTCAGCGACGAACTGATGTTCCTCGTCAGCGCCCAGCATCCGTGGGCGGTCGCGCGGCACGTCGTGCGCGAGCAGATTCCCACACAGCCCTACATTCTCTACAGCCGGTCGAGCTACACTTCACGGCTCGTGGAAACGTATTTCCGCCATGAGGAGATGGTTCTGCTCACCATGATGGAAGTCGGCAGCATGAGCGCCATCCGCGAAATGGTGGCGCGCGGATTGGGCGTGAGCATCCTCGCGCCGTGGGTGGCGCGGGAAGACATCGCCGCCGGCAAGCTCGTGGCGCTGCCACTGGGGCGTCGCAAGCTCACGCGCAACTGGGGCGTGCTGCACCGGCGCGGCCGCCGGCTCAATTTGCCCGAGGAACAGTTCGTCTCCCTCTGCCGCCGCGAAGGAACGCGGCTGGCGGACTTGAAGGCCGGAAAGTCCGACGCGCCGGCGACGTAACAAAGCCCACGCAAAGGACGCGTAGGCATTGAACCTTCGCGTCCTTCCGGCGAGCATCACCACCGATGACTTCGCGCGCCCGGCCTTTCCGCTTCGAGAAGGGCGCCGTGAGTTTTCCTGAACTCGCGCTTTGGCTCGACGCGCACGAGTCGCGCGGTGTGGACGAATGGGCCGTCGTCAGTCACGCACACTCCGATCACATCGCGCGGCACAAACGCGTCATCCTCACCGAGCCGACCGCGCGCCTCGTCCGTCACCGCCTCGGTGGCCAACGTGAGGAGCGCGTCCTACGCCTCGGCGAGCGCACCGAATTTGGCGGGCCGCGCGGCGACTTCGCGCTCACGCTCCTGCCCGCCGGCCACATCCTCGGCAGCGCGATGGTCTTCGTGGAGTGGAGCGGCGGCACGCTGTTCTACACCGGCGACTTCCGCCTGCGAGCCAGTCCCGCCTGCGAGCCGTGTGATTTCACGCCCGCGCGCGGCTGCGACTGGCTCGTGATGGAAACCACCTTTGGCCGGCCGGAATACGTCTTCCCACCCGCGCCGCAAGTCGCGGAGAACATTTTGCAATTCTGCCGCGACACACTTGCCGTCGGTGAAACTCCGGTGCTCCTCGGCTGGACGCTCGGCAAGGCGCAGGAACTTCTCTGCGTGCTGGCTGACAGCGGCATGCGCGTTGCCGTCCATGAGGCTGTGCTGCCGCTGGCTCGAATCTACGATCAGTGCGGCGTGCGGCTCGGCACCTACGAAGCGCTCGACTTTGCAGCCACGAAGGACCGCGTCCTCATCTGCCCGCCGACCTTCGCGCAGTCACCGCAGCGCGCGGCACTCGGCCCGGGCCGGCTCGCCGTCGCGACGGGTTGGGCAATGGAGAGCAGTTGCAAGTATCGCTCCGGCGTGGACGCGGCGTTTCCCTTGAGCGACCACGCGGACTTCAACGAACTGGTTGAGCTTGTCCGGCAAATTCGCCCCGGCCGCGTCTTCACCACCCACGGCTTCGCCGCCGACTTCGCCGCGACGCTGCGCGACCTGGGCTTCGACGCCGAGGCGCTCGTGAACGCGGAGCAACTCACCCTGTCACTCGGCGTGCCGCCCTCGGTGAACAGTGCGTGAGACGGAAACTCCACTTGCCTTTGCGTTTCCTTCCGCAACACTCGCCGCGCTTATGAGCAAGAATTCCGGCCACAAGGTCTCGAAGAAGTTTGCCGCCTACCCGCGCCTGAACCCGCTGGGTGTTGGCAAAGATATTTCCGCCGCTGATCTGATTGACCAAGTCATGCTCGCCTACAACGGCGGACGGCTCCGCGAGGCGAGCCAACTCCTCGCAAAGAAAATGCTGCCGCGCGATGGCTTCATCGGCATGTCGCTCACCGGCGCGCTCACGCCCGCCGGCCTCGGCAAGTCCTGCCTCATCCCGCTGATGAAGGCCGGCTTCGTGGACTGGATCGTTTCCACCGGCGCGAACCTTTACCACGACCTCCACTTCGGCCTCGACATGAAGCTGCACAGCGGCTCGCCATTCCTCGACGACGTGAAGCTCCACGAGGACGGGGTCATCCGCATCTACGACGTGCTCTTTGATTACAACGTGCTGCTCGACACCGACGCCTTCGTGCGCGAGGTCATCCAAGGGCCGGAGTTCCAGCGCCCGATGGGCACGGACGAATTCCACTATCTCCTCGGCAAATACGTCTCCGCGCGCATTAAAAAACTTGGACTGGTGGACTCTTCCGTCCTCGCCACCGCCTACGAGTGCGGCATCCCGATTTTCACCAGCAGCCCCGGCGACTCGAGCATCGGCATGAACGTCGCCGCCATGGCGATGCGCGGCTCACAGCTCCTCCCCGACGTGAACCGCGACGTGAACCAGACTGCCGCCATCGTCTATCACGCCAAGTCCACCGGCCACACCAGCAGTGTGTGGATTCTCGGCGGCGGCAGCCCGAAGAACTTCATGCTCCAGACCGAGCCGCAGATTCAGGAGGTCCTCGGCATTCAGGAGAAGGGTCACGATTACTTCCTCCAAGTCACCGACGCCCGCCCCGACACCGGTGGCCTCAGCGGCGCGACGCCCGCCGAGGCTGTGAGCTGGGGCAAGGTTGACCCCGACAAACTTCCTGACTCCGTCGTGTGTTACACCGACAGCACCATCGCGCTGCCGCTGCTCACGGCCTACGTTTTGAGCCGCGTGAAGCCGCGCAAGCTCAAGCGCCTCTACGATCACCGCGACGTCATCCTCGACACGGTGAAGCAGAAGTATCTCAAGACCGGCACGGTGACGAAAGTGCTGACGAGCCGCAAAATCGCCAAGCGCGCCAGCGGCGTGGGGATGAAGTGAGCTGCCCGCCAGTAGCGCCAGGGCGCATCTTGACACTGCCCCCGGAGCGCCGGTCTCCGAACCGGCAGGTGTTGAATGCCACGCAGAAACGCGCCGATTCAGATATCGGCGCTCCGCAATGCCAGCGGGGTCGGGGGCAGTGTCAAGATGCGCCCGGAGCGCCAGCCAGCAAGGAAATGAACTTGCGCGGTGCGTGGAGCGTTGCTTAGGTTCCCGCCCGCGTTTGATCGGGCGCAGGCGGGGTTCCGGTCGGCGCGCCACGTTCGGCGGGCTGGTAGCTCAGTTGGTAGAGCAGTGCCCTTTTAAGGCATTGGTCCGGGGTTCGAGTCCCCGCCAGCCCACCACTTCATTATTCCCCTTATTTTCAACGGTTTTAGGAAGACACTGAACAATGACTCAAACCACAGAGCAACGGTGTTAATGAGCAAGGGA